>JAWWQA010000169.1:0-3838 GCA_033854695.1 Rubrobacteraceae bacterium | reverse complement strand
TCGGAGATCGAGACCTCCAGTGCGACACTTGCCTGGTTTGGGTCCAAGCTGGAAGGCCCTCAGCAAGTCTGTGGTCGTCGGCGCAACTAACCAATTAGCATGCTGGCGCGAGTTCGTTGTGTCGCCCATAGACGCGAATCGACGCCGCCAAGGAGAGCGTGACACGGCCCTTCATGGGACGGTAGGACAACAAGGAAGGGGCTGACGGAGACGTGCGGGTATCGTTGCATCGGTCTGTAGACGAGGGTAAGCTTGAGAAGGGTGGAAGGTCCTGTTAGTGAAGCAGGAGGAGCAAACGATGGCTGTTAGCAGTAGAGCGGCGAGATCCGGACGGGCCGGAAGGACCAATGTCCGATGGTTGATGGTATTCATGGCTTTTCTGGGAACGTCCATAAACTATATTGATCGGGCAAACCTCGGTGTTGCAGTGCCGTTTATACAGGAGGATTTGAGTCTCGGACCTGCAGAGACGGGGCTCATTCTAGGGGCTTTCTTCTGGACGTACGCCGCCTTCCAACTCCCTTTCGGGTGGCTCGTGGACAAGGTAGGCGCGCGCCTGATGTACTCTGTAGCAGTCGTCTGGTGGTCAATCTTCACCGCTGCTACCGCCCTCGGGCGTGGGTTTGCCTCGCTGTTGGGATTCCGGCTCCTGCTGGGTATAGGGGAGGCAGGGGCCTATCCGGCGAACGCCAAGGTTGTCTCCGAGTGGTTCCCAAAGCAGGAGCGGGCTTTGGCGACTAGCATCTTCGATTCTGGAGCGCGGGTAGGCACAGCGTTATCTCCTCCGGTCGTGGCGCTCATCATAGCAACCCTCGGGTGGAGGGCGTCATTCGTCATCACCGGGCTCTTGGGTTTAGTGTGGGTAGTGTTCTGGATTGCTCTCTACCGGAGACCTCGCGAGCATTCGAGAGCCTCTCAAGAAGAGATCCGGTACATCGAGGCTGGTGGGGCGCGAGAGGTGAAGAAGGAGGAGGATGAAGCACGGGCCCCGGAGACCGTTCGCTGGCTGGATCTCTTCCGTTACCGGACCATCTGGGGCATGATGCTCGGGTTCTTCTGCTTGAATTTCGTGATCTACTTCTTCATCACCTGGTTCCCCGATTACCTGGTGGAAGCTCGCGGCTTCGACCTCCTGAAGCTGGGCACCTACGGCTCTATACCAGCTATCGTCGCCATCTTCGGCGGCTACCTTGGTGGGTTCGTCTCGGACTATCTGGTCCGACGCGGAATGAGCCTGACCGCAGCGCGGAAGATTTGCCTCGTAGGCGGTATGCTCTTCGCTTCGGTCATAGCCTTGGCGGTTCTGGCACCAAGCGCAGTATGGGCGCTCACGTTGCTCTCCGTCTCCTACGCGAGCCTGACGTTTGCAGCAGCGAGCGTATGGTCACTGCCAGCGGATGTTGCTCCCACCCCCGATCACGTAGCCTCCATCGGGGGCATCCAGAACTTCGCTTCGAACTTGGCTGGGATAGTGACCACAAGCTTCACCGGATTTATGTTACTTATCACAGGCGGTTCATTCGTCCTCCCGCTGCTCGTGGCTGGAGGACTAGCCATCGTCGGGGCCCTATCGTACCTCCTGGTTGTAGGGAGGATAGAGCCCCTGTCGCCGATGGGCCTCAGGGCTTCACCCTAGCACGTGTAGACAGCAACGGAAGCCTTTTGGCACGGACTATTTGCGAGTCCTCGCGGTGGACTGGGGTTGTCCTCGGTGCGGGCTGCTCGGGCGAGCCCGAGGACCTTGTGGACGTCTTGATCTGGTTGTGTTGATCCACCACCAGCTTCGTCAATGGGAAAGTGGTACCGGTGGACGGTGGTTTCAGCGCCTTCAGTGGGGTTTGACATGCGGGGTCGCCTACATCGCGACCGGAGAGGAAAGATAAGATGAAGATGACGTTCCGCTGGTTCGGCAAAGACGACCCGGTGAAGCTTGAGCACATCCGCCAGATCCCCGGGATGGTCGGCGTGGTGTCCAGTATTTATGACATATCCGTCGGCGAAGCTTGGCCGCTGGGTGAGATCCGGACGCTGAAAGAGCGGGTGGAGGACTCCGGCCTCGGCCTGGAGGTGATCGAGAGCATCCCGGTGCACGAAGACATCAAGTTGGGCAAGCCCGCCAGGGAGCGCTACATCGACAACTACAGGACGACACTGGAAAACCTGGCTCAAGCAGGGAGTCCAGTGGTCTGTTACAACTTCATGCCGGTCTTTGATTGGATGCGATCTCAGCTCGATTATCGGCTTCCGGACGGCTCCACTGCCCTTATCTACGAGCACGCCACGATCTCGCGGATGGACCCGACCTCTGGCTACCTGGAACTCCCAGGGTGGGATCCCAGCTACAACAAGGGCGAGCTAAAGGACCTCATGCAAGAGTACCGGGGCATGGACGAAGAAACGCTGTGGGGGAATCTCCGTTACTTCTTGGAGAAGGTCATAGAGACGGCGGACGAGGTCGGCATAAAGATGGCGATTCATCCAGACGACCCGCCCTGGTCCATCTTCGGACTTCCGCGCATCGTTCGGAATGAAGAGAGCCTGGTGCGTCTCTTGGGCCTGGTGAACAGCCCCAACAACGGGCTCACGTTCTGCACCGGCTCGCTCGGCGCGGACCAGGGTAACGATCTTCCCAAGATGATCCGTCGATTCGGCGAGCGCATCCACTTCGCTCACTCTCGCAATATCAAACTGACGGGAGAGAAGAGCTTCCAGGAGTCCGCGCACCTCTCTTCCGCAGGTTCGCTAAACATGGTGGAGATCCTGAAGGCCTACCGCGAGGTCGGCTTTACCGGTCCAATGCGCCCGGATCACGGGCGGATGATCTGGGGTGAGACCGGTAGACCGGGGTACGGGCTCTACGACCGCGCCCTGGGGGCGACGTACCTCAACGGGATCTGGGAAGCGCTGGACTCGGTGTTACTCGGCAATGCTACGTAGCCCGAAACTTTGAAGGCGCCCAACTGGTAGTCCACCCTCGTACCGCCTCCCAGCGGTTGCTTACCCCATAGCGGAAGTAACTATGTAGTCTCTGCGGATCGGCACCGTATCTGGGTCGGTCCGAAGATACGCTCACGAGTTCTTCACAAAACAGTTGGGCCCCACGCCTTCCGGTCTCGCTATTCTGGGTTATTTGCGTTCTTGAGATTATCACTTCGGTAAACGGTAACCACGATAACCTTTAAGGGCACTCATCAGAACTGGCAACACACGAAGCACGCACAGACCGATCATCCGCGTCCTGCTGGGCGATGGTACCCGGGAGGTACATTCGATAGGGTGTGTCTGATGTTGGTCATCGCTCCTCCTCGTGCTCCACGATTTTAGTGGAGCATTATGAGCAGTCAACCATTGGCAGTTAGTCATCAGGGTGTTGCTAACTGCCAACTACTAAGAGCTAAAGTATGATAAGGGAGCCGACGAAGGGCATTACGATAAAGGAGCGAAGTTCGTTCCATGACCATTGAGACAAAACGGATCACAGCCGAGGAGCTTCTCCGAATGCCGGACGACGGCTTCCGCTACGAGCTGGTCAGGGGAGAGCTTAGGAAGATGCCACCGGCGGGAGACGAGCACGGGTACGTCGCCTCGGAGCTAGGCGCGGAACTCAGAAACCACGTCAAGGCCAACTATCTCGGCAGGACCTACGCCGCCGAGACGGGGTTTTTGATCTCCCGGAACCCGGACACCGTGCGCGCCCCCGATGCGGCCTTCGTCAACCGGGAGCAGGTCGAGGAAGTCGGCCATACCGGGGGGTACTTCCCTGGCGTGCCAGACCTGGCGGTGGAGGTGCTCTCCCCGAACGACACCCACGCCGAGGTCACGGAGAAGGCGCTGTCGT
>JAWWQA010000168.1:0-3576 GCA_033854695.1 Rubrobacteraceae bacterium | reverse complement strand
ACGAAAACGCGCACGGAACCATCTGCCAGAGCGATCGCGACGGCACAGACGGCGCGGGCCGAGCGGTTCTCCTCGCCCGAAAGCATCTTTAGGAGCCCTTCGTTCCCAACGCTCCGCAGAAACCACTTGGTCAGCGCCCCAGGCAGACCGTTCCAGGCATCGATTACGAGCCCCGAATCCTCGACCAGTACGGGGGAATCCGGGTCGCCCAAAGTTGCGCGGGCGGCCGCGGCCTTGGCCACGGCTACCTGCGCCACGTCGAGGGCCTGCAGCTCGGGAAGATCTAAGCCGACGCTCCTCATCTCCACACCCAGGATCTCGGCAGCCTCCCGGGCCTTGTTCGGGTTAGAGGTCACGAATAGTGCTTCCACGCCACGGAGTCTACAACCCGAGCATCCTTTGTGATAGAGTCATTCGTATGCGCAAGGTGAAGGTGATGAGCCTCGATAAGCTCGAGGTGACGAACGGCGAGATTCGCATCTTTGCCAACTCCGGTGACCTAGTACTCGCCTTCCCGCAAGCCCTGTGGGAGAACGTGCTGACAGAGGCCTCGTCTCCCTCGGAAACCACACCCGAGGACCTCGGCTGGAACAACGTTGAACCGTGGCGCCATCGATGGGCGCCGATTACAGAAAAGAGGGATAGTCTGTGCCGCTAGTAGATCTCGACCGTTTCGACTTCCTGTACGCCAATCGGGTCAAGGGGATGAAGAGCGCGGCGACCCGCGACCTCATGGCAACGCTGTCGAGACCGGGCATCATCTCGCTCGCCGGCGGTTTCCCGGACACGAGGGCGTTCGGTGAGGAGGCGTTTCGCGAGATCTCCCACCACGTCGCCACCGACTCGGCGCAGGCTTTGCAGTACGGCCCGACCGGGGGACTCGAGGTAATCAAGGACATCATCGTGGACGTAATGGCCGCCGAGGGCACGCGCGCCAGCCAGGAGGACATCTTCATAACCACCGGTGCCCAGCAGGGCTTGGATCTCGTGGGCAAGGTCTTCCTGGACGAGGGTGACGCCGTGCTCTGCGAAGGTCCGACGTACGCGGGGGCGCTCAACGCTTTCGCAGCGTACCGGCCCAGGATCCTGCACGTGCCGATGGACCGGGCGGGCATGATCCCACTCGCCGCCCACGAAGCTCTGAAGAAGGCCCGCAAGCAGGGCATCCACGTGAAGTTCATCTACACCGTCCCCAACTTCCAGAACCCGACCGGGGTCACTCTGGCCGCCGAGCGCCGTCGCGAGCTTCTGGAGATAGCCCGCGAGTACGACCTGATCATCCTCGAAGACAACCCCTACGGGATGCTGCGCTTCGATGGCGAAGCGCTGCCGACCATAGCCTCGCTGGAGCAGGAGTCGAGCGGATACCCAGACCGGGTGGTGTACCTTGGGACGTTCTCCAAGATCTTCGCGCCGGGAGTGAGGCTCGGATGGGTACACGCCCAGCCGGGGATTTTGCATAAGATCAACATCGGCAAGCAGGGCGCGGACCTCTGCTCGTCGAACCTGGCGCAGATGCTTATCTACTCATACTTCCGGCACGCCGACTGGCACGCTTACGTCAAGCGCCTGACGGCGATCTACAAGGAGCGGCGCGATGCAATGCTCGACGCCTTGGCGGAGTTCATGCCGAACGAGGTACACTGGACCCACCCGGAGGGAGGGTTCTTCGTGTGGGCGACGCTGCCTTCGTACGTTGACGCCACGTCGATGCTACCGCTTGCAATCTCCAGAAACGTCGCCTACGTGCCTGGCGAGGGGTTCTATGCGAGCGGTTCAGGCAAGAACTGCATGCGCCTCAACTTCTCGTTCGTGGAACCCCAGAAGATGCGACGTGGCATCGAGCTTCTCTCCGAGGTGATCCGCGAGCGGATGGAGCTGAGGAGCGACCTGGAACGCGGCTCGCACCTGGGCGCGCAGCACGCCTCACGCTCTGCCGCCGTCGGCAACCCGGAGCGTTAGAACCTTATGGCACGCCTGGTAGTCCTGAGGGGCGGCCACTCCATGGAGCGGGACGTATCGATGGTCACGGGCCGGCGGGTGGCGCACGCCCTCGAACGTCTCGGCCACGAGGTCCACAACCTGGACATCGAAGAGAACACCACCGAAAAGCTTATGGAGCTAGATCCGGACGCCGCCTTCGTCTGCCTGCACGGCATAGGCGGCGAAGACGGGACGGTACAGGCACTTCTCGAAACCCTGGGCATACCCTACACCGGGAGTGGTCCGCTCTCCTCGATCCGCTCGATGGACAAGGACTACGCCAAGCGCGCGATGTTCGCCGCGGGGGTTCCGACCCCGCCCTTCAGAACCTTCCTGCGCAAGGCCATGCACGAGATGGGGGCGGCGGCGGCTCTAGGACCCGCGGCCGACGCGATAGGCTACCCGCTCGTCGTCAAGCCCGCCCGTCAGGGCTCGGGACTCGGACTCACGAAGGTAGAGGAGCCTGGAGCGCTCCTGGAAGCCGTTTACGAAGCGTTCGGTTACGACGGCAAGATCCTCCTGGAGAGGTGGGTCACTGGCACAGAGATGACCGCACCCATCTTAGAGCCCGCGGGCTCGGAACCGCGCGTCCTCAACCTCGTCGAGGTGCGTCCGCGAGGTGGCTCCTACGACTTCGAGGCCAAGTACACCCCCGGCGCCACCGACTTCGCGATACCGGCGGAGATCCCCGCCGACGCCGCCGTCCGCGCGGAGGAGACCGCGCTGGCCGCCTATCGTACCCTGGGCTGCTCGGACTTCGGGCGAATCGACATGGTCCTCGAAGGGGGCACCCCCTGGGTACTCGACGCCAACACTATCCCCGGCTTCACCGAGACCTCTACCCTCCCCCTGGCCGCCGAAGCCGCTGGCATCAGCTTCGAAGATCTCGTCGAGACTATCCTCGACGCAGCGCTACAGACCGAAGCCCCAGCGAAGCTGTAGCGTAAAAAAGCAGTCAGTCCTTAGCTCTTACCCTGAGGGCTTCCGCGATGGCGCGCTTGCAGCTAGCTTGCAGCTATGATAGGTCCTCGGCTTTCTGACATACGATGTCGCCGGCGCAGCTCCTGAGCGCATCCAACCTCGCCTTTAGATCCGCAACGAGCGAAGAGTCAGCGCTCTCATAGATATTGTCCAGCTCGTACGGGTCGGTTTCCAGGTCGTAGAGCTCCTTATCACCAGTATCGTATTCGACGTATTTGTGGGTCTCGGTCCTTATGGCCTCGTAGGGGGGTAGGCTCCTCTTCTTGTTCGGTTTTTGGAACCCCTCCAGCAGGACGGCTGATCGCCACGAGGAGGGATCTTCACCACGGAGCAACGGCACGAGGGAGCGCCCGTCGGCCGGGGGGAAGGACGCACCTGCCAGGTCTGCGAAGGTTGGGGCAAAGTCGGTGTTGAGGACCATCTTTTCTACCGTCGCTCCGGGGGGCACCCCCGGTCCCCGGACGAAGAGAGGCGTGCGAACTGAGTCTTCGTAAGGGTATCTTTTGTCAGTCTGTATGCGATGTTGGCCTAGCAGAAGGCCGTTGTCCGAGGAGAAGACCACGAAGGTGTTCTCGAGCTGACCATCGGCCTCCAATTCTCGGAGGAGGGAGT
>JAWWQA010000167.1:0-8498 GCA_033854695.1 Rubrobacteraceae bacterium | reverse complement strand
GTTCGGGGCAAAAGACCGCCGGGATCTGCTCTTAAGAGTACGCCCGCTCGGGTGTGCCGTAGAGGGTGGTGCGGCGGCGGGGGGTACGGCCTACCTCCCTTATCATCTGCTCTAGCTCCTCGGGAAGCATCTCCTGGCCGTGGCTGGCGCCGGCGGCCCTGGAGATGTTCTCGTTCATGAGCGTGCCGCCGAGGTCGTTGCAGCCCGCCTCCAGGCACAGCTTCGCCCCCTCGACGCCCATCTTGACCCACGAGACCTGCACGTTGTCTATGTAGCCGTGGAGCGCTATGCGTCCGACAGCGTGCATCTTGACCGCTTCGGCGAAGGTCGGACCCCTGCGGGAGCGGCCCTGCAAAAAGAGCGGGGCGCCCATGTGGACGAACGGTAGCGGGACAAACTCCGTGAAGCCGCCGGTCTCGGCCTGGATGTTGCGGAGTACGAGGAGGTGCCGCGCCCAGTTGATCGGGCCTTCCACGTGGCCGAACATGATTGTGGTCGTGGATCTAAGACCTAAGCCGTGCGCTGTTCGCATGACCTGCGCCCACTCGGCGGTGTTTACTTTGTCAGGACAGATGATGGCCCGTATTTCGTCGTCCAGGATCTCCGCCGCCGTCCCCGGCAACGTCCCGAGCCCTGCTTCTTTCAGTTCGGTGAGAAACTGCTCGATGGAGATGTCTAGAGTTCGTGCTCCTTGAGAGACCTCCAGGGGTGTGAAGGCGTGGACGTGCATCTCGGGGACTTCTTCTCTTACGGCCCGGAGGTATTCGAGGTAGCTCTTGCCGGTGAACCTGCTGTGGATTCCGCCTTGCATGCAGACCTCGGTGGCGCCCTTTTCCCAGGCCTCTCTGGCGCGGCGGGCGACCTCGCTGGTGTCGAGGAGGTAGGGGTCGCCGCGCAGGTTCAGAGACTTCGGTCCCTTGGAGAACGCGCAGAAGCGGCACCGGAAGTAGCACTGGTTGGTGTAGTTGATGTTGCGGTTGACGACGTAGGTGACTTCCTCGCCGTTGGCCGCGCGACGCAGCTCGTCCGCCACCCTGCACACCTCGGCGAGCTCCGTACCGCGGGCGGTAAAGAGCAACGCTATCTCTTCTTCGTTCAGATCCCGCTCTCCCGCCGCCGCGAGCGCCCGGAGGAACTCAGAACGCATCTTCGAGGCGCGTTCTCCGTGCACCTCCCTGACCGTTTCGTTCGGAATGTTCTCGTTCGTTCCTGGCGCCCAGGCCTCGACCCGGGCGAAGCCCTCGGCGTCCATTGCGGACCAGACGCGGGAGCGGAGTTTCTCGTCTACCCACTGCTCGGCGTCCAGAGCGTAAGCGGGATGGAGGGCGAGTCGTTCGAGGAGCAGGTAGCCCTTCGCTTCGGTCGTTTTCTTCAGCTCGGTGAGGTGCGGCCAGGGCCGCTCGGGGTTTACGTGATCCGGGGTGACGGGGGAGACGCCGCCCCAGTCGTTGATCCCGGCGTCTATGTACCGCACATAGGCAGGGGTCCCATTGTCCGCTTGTCCCGCGAGGTTCGGTGGTGCCTGCACGGCCATGCCTTCGGGCAAAAGCAGCCGGGCGAGCGCGATCGTCGCGAGCATCTCGTCCTCCGACGGCTCCGCCGCTTCCTGCATCCGCGTCCCCGGCTTGGCCCGGAAGTTCTGGACGATACACTCCTGGAGGTGACCGTGCCTCTCGTGCTGCTCCCGGATAGCGAGCAGGGTTTCCACCCGCTCTTCAACAGTCTCTCCGATCCCGATGAGTAACCCCGTCGTGAACGGCACCCGCAACCGCCCCGCCGTGTCGAGGGTGCTTATGCGTCGTGCAGGAACCTTGTCAGGCGAGGCCCAGTGAGCCATGTCGCGCCCTAGCAACCGCTCCGAGGTTTGCTCCAGCATTATCCCCTGCGAGACCGAGACTTCTCGCAGGGCCCGCACCTCCTCCTCGGAGAGCACCCCCGGGTTGGCGTGCGGCAAGAGCCCCGTCTCCTCCAGGACCAGCCTGCAGGCATAGACGAGGTACTCGATCGTGCTCTCAAAACCCATCTCTCGCAGGTCTCGCCGCGCCTCGGGATACCGCTTCTCCGGTTTGTCCCCGAGCGTGAAGAGCGCCTCCTTACACCCGGCCTCCGCACCGGCCTGCGCTACCGCCACCACTTCCTCCGGCGTCAGGTACGCTTTCTCTCCCGGACGCGGCGCCTGCGCAAAGGTGCAGTAGCCGCAGTTGTCCCGGCACAGCTTCGTTAGCGGGATGAACACCTTGCGCGAGTATGAGACGTGAGGCCCGAAGAGGCGATCCCGCACCTCCGCCGCCGCCCGCATCGCGGGCACGGGATCCGCGACGGCGAAACGCGCCAGCTCGTATGCTGCCTCTCCTTCCAAACGTCTCTCGACGGCTTCCTCGATAAGCTCTTTGTAACCCTGGATACCTTTCATGGTAGATTAGTATACCCGGATCGAAGCTCCCCGCTCACTCCTCGTAGAGGAGATCCCAAACACGCTTCTATATTCCCGACAAATTTTGTCGGAGATAGTTTAGAATGTGCGCCTGTGCCGCTGAAAAATTATGAGAGGAGAGACTGATGGAGCAGGAGATAGAGAAGAAGGGCTACGCGCACCCGGAGGCCCTGGTAACCACCGATTGGGTCGCCGAGCATCTGGACGACACAGATAACTACCGCATAGTCGAATCAGACGAGGATGTCCTCCTCTACGATATAGGACACGTCCCTAACGCCATAAAGATAGACTGGGTTGAGGACCTAAACGATCCCCTCGTTAGAGACTATCTAGACCCTGAGCACTTTGCCTCCCTCATGAGCCAGAAGGGTATCTCCCCTGAGACCACCGTCATCTTTTATGGGGACAAGAACAACTGGTGGGCTACCTACGCCCTTTGGGTCTTCAGGCTCTTTGGCCATGACAACGTCAAGGTGATGGATGGAGGGCGCATAAAGTGGGAGCAGGAGGGACGCCCAATGACCCAAGAAGTGCCTTCCTTCCCCCAGACAGACTACCCGGTGCCAGAGCGCGACGACTCGAAGATAAGAGCTTTCAAGGACGACGTTATGGAGCACCTTGAGAAGCAGGGGCCGTTGGTGGATGTGAGGAGTCCTGGAGAATACTCAGGGGAGCTCTTGCACATGCCAGACTACCCGCAGGAGGGGGCGCTCAGGGGAGGGCATATCCCAGGGGCGGCGAACGTGCCGTGGGCGAGGGCAGTAAGAGAAGATGGGACGTTCAAGAGCGCGGATGAGCTAAAGGAGATCTACGAGGGGGAAGCGAGACTCTCAGAGGGAGATGATGTAGTAGCGTACTGCCGGATAGGTGAGCGTTCCTCACACACATGGTTTGTACTCTCTTATCTTCTGGGGTATGGGAACGTGAGGAACTACGACGGTAGTTGGACGGAGTGGGGCAACGCTGTGCGTGCTCCCATAGAGAGGTAAAAGGCGTTTGTCCTTGGGTCGCCAACGCCAGATAGCGGCGCTCGTGGAGCGTTACCAGAACCCTCGATACCAGGGAACACTCGAGGACGCGGACGTGGCGATGCCCGGTGGGAGCCCCGAGTGTGGGGGCTCGGTCGTGATCTACGTTAAAGGCGGGGAGGAGGGGCGCATAAAAGGTCTCTCCTTCACCGGCCAGGGCGACATCATCAGCCAGGCAGCCACGAGCATGATCCTGGAGCAGGTGATGGAAGCTAGGCTCACGATCGACGAGGTCCTCGCCCTCGACTACGATGCCTTCGTAGACCGCGTCGGACGCGAGGCCGTTGGGAGTCGCACCAGGAACGCTACTCTAGGCCTTAGCACCCTGAAGTCCGCCCTCAGGAAGTACCAGAAAGACAGGCTCTTGGCCGGTCCCACCGCCGCTGAACTCAGCCGCAACGGCGGATAACCGACACTACTGTGGGTAGCTCTTTGTGATACCCCCGAAACGGTCCTTCTAGAGGGTAGTGGGATGAGCTGGAAGTCGACGCGGCAAGGGATTTGGAGCAGGCCGTTCGGCGTTTAGCGCATGGCCAGCCTACTAGTAAAATACTTAGGCCGACCATTATTTCGAGTTCCGGATAGGAGGTTTGCGAAATGGTCCCGGAACCGAACGAGCGCGAACCGATCGAGCCGAACGATCCACCATACCCCGACTTCGAACAGGTCCTATCCGCCCTACCCAACGCCGAGCTGCTCGCTGCGCTGGACCTCGCGCTTTTGGAGCTCGAGAAGAGGCTATACCGCTATGCCCACGTTGGACCGGAGCTCTTGGAGATGGCCGACGAGGGGCTGGTGCTGGCCGTGAGGGCCCGAGCGCGGTTGGGGCAGGCGCTCTCCTCTGCCCAGCATGCCGAGAGCCACCTGCAGCTGGTAGGGGTGGGAGACTGGAAGCCCACCAGCACCCGCCCCGCCTGGAACACGGACCCACGACTGAGCGAAGAAGACGACGAAGAGCCCTCCTGACGGCGCCTGGCCACCGGCAAAACAAAGAGTTGCAGGCTGATAGCCGTCTTGCCACCCTGGCAAGACGGCTAGTCTTTCTTCTATCTCACAGTGGGCAAGATAGAGCCTCCGCCGCTCGTATCCCCAACTGATTTACAACGCACCTGCGTAAGAACAACTCCCATCCGTTAGAGACTCTAAGGTTCAACTAAAGCTCTAGGTGATCCTCTCTAACAATCATGCGTCAACTATAAGAGCTGCATTAAGTAGAGTGAACTTCACCTTGTAGACACCGCTTAGATGTGCAAATCTTACCCTTGAGCAAAACAATAGCTTCTACCTGAAGATGGTTATGGTCTAGGGAGAAGCACGAAAAGGGGGATTATGCAGCACGACCAGGAAGCTGAACAGTATATCCTTTGTCCGGATCGTACCGTGCTTAGATGCTCCTGTGGGGAGAAGTTGATCCTCCTTGGCCGTGAAGAAGATTGGTACTCCGAAGGGCGTACCATCTTCGAGTGCCGTCAGTGCGGAGGGACGATTTCCCTTGCTGATCTTCTGGACGAAGGACGAGGGCCAGCCCTCATCGGCGACTCCGATGTCCGAGGCTTCGATGAAGAAGCCATGAGTGTTAGAGATCTAATACGTAGCTTCAGAGCGGCTGGTCAATAACCTCGCTCAGCAGGAGCTATTACGGGGGATCGCGTATGCGGCATTATACAGAACTGGACACGAAGTTAGGCTGTGAAGAAGATTGGTACTCCGAAGAGGACGCTGCCTTCGATTTGCAGTGCGGAGATTCCCTCTCCGTAGCCGTCAACCACATAGGCAAAGATGCCTTCGGCGTAAAGAAATTTCTACTGCACGGCCTTAGACGCCTTCATGGTGGTCGATGTAGTCTATAAATCGTGGCCAATGCCCGCGACCCGTTAGAAACTGGTCTCACGTATGTCCCAGCCTAAACCAGCCCGGCAGCGAGATAACTGTAAACGGATGGAACCGTAACTCGGAATCAGAGGATACAAGGCGGAGTGCCAGATACCCCATTTCAGAGACCGTTGCCGAATCCGGGATAGGCCACAACCCACCAAATTGGCATACGTTCGATCCCTGCCGGTACCGAGATGAGGTTGCCGACATATCTCTGAAGAAATCAGCTGACAGCTGTTCGGCTACACTGTGGAGCCATGAGCAAGAGAGACAGAGGACCACTCTGGGGTGGTAGGTTTGCGTCTTCTCCTGCGGAGGCTTTTGAGCGCCTGAACGCTTCCATCTCGTTCGACGTCAGGCTCGCGCCTTACGACATAGAGGGTTCGATCGTCCACGCCCGGATGCTCGGCGACACGGGAATCATCTCCGCCGGAGAGGCGGAGGAGCTCGTGCGGGGTTTGCGCGCGGTGCTCGAAGAGGTCGAGGTGGAACGGTTCTCGTGGGCGCTGGCTGACGAGGACGTGCACACGGCTGTCGAGCGGCGCCTGCGCGAGATCGTCGGCGACGTGGCGCTCAAGCTGCATACGGGCCGAAGCCGCAATGACCAGGTAGCCCTCGATCTCCACCTATTTGTCCGGGACGCCGCACAGCGCATAAGGGAGAGCTTGCTCGAGGTGATGCGCACGCTCGTCGAGGTTGCAGAGGCGCACCGGGACCTTTTGCTCCCTGGCTACACGCACTTGCAGCGAGCACAACCTATCCTGCTCTCCCATCACCTCCTCGCCCACTTCTGGGCGTTCAAGCGTGACCTTAAGCGTCTACACGCGGCCCGCGAAGCGGCGAACGTATCCCCTCTGGGTGCTGCGGCTCTGGGCGGTACTCCCCATCCGATCGCCCCGACGCTCACGGCCGGCGCTTTGGGCATGGAGCCGCTCGCAAACTCGCTCGACGCTGTCTCTGAGAGGGACTTTGCCCTTGACATCCTCTACGCTTGCGCAGTGCTCGGGGTGCACCTCTCCAGGCTCGGAGAGGAGTGGGTGCTCTGGACCAGCCAGGAGTTCGGGTTCGCCCGTCTCGACGACGCCTACTCATCCGGCTCTAGCATAATGCCCCAGAAGAAGAACCCCGACGCCTACGAGCTGATGCGCGGCAAAGCCGGACGCCTGATCGGTAACCTGAACGCACTGCTCGTTACCTTGAAGAGCCTCCCTCTAGGCTACTCGAAGGACCTCCAGGAGGATAAAGAGCCTCTCTTCGACTCCGTGGACTCGCTCCTCACGATGCTCGCGGTGTTACCGGAGCTGCTACGTACGGCCTCCTTCAATGGCGCTCGCATGGAAGGAGCGGCGGGCGGCTTCGCGCTGGCGACGGAGCTTGCCGATTACCTGGCAGCGCGAGGGGTGCCGTTTCGGGAGGCGCACCGGGCAGTTGGGCAACTGGTCCGCCGGTGCGAAGAGCTCGGCCTTTCTCTGGAGGAGGCATCCAGCGAAGAGCTTGCCGCCGCTCATCCGGCGCTCGCTGACCTGCCCCGGAATCTTCTTACTCCAAAGGGCAGCGTCGCCAACAAGAAGTCCTTAGGCTCCACCTCCCCCGGCTCCGTCGACGACCAGCTCCGACAGGCCCGGGAGTTCCTAGATCTCTCCCGGAAGGCCTATCCATGAGTTGCATTGTCCACAGTAGTGAAGTAGCCGTCTTGACGGACGACTAGAGGACCAGTCAGGCGCTCCCGAGGAACCTCTCGGCCTCTTCAAGCTGGCCGGTCTTCTCGAAGGCCCGGCGCAACAGCGCGCGTCCCTCAGCGCGCTCTTCGGGGTTGCGGGCCTTCTCCTCGACGGTCCTTATGCTCTCTTCGATGGTCGTCGGGTCGAAGGCTATGTCCGGGAGGGCGATTATGACCTCCCGGATCTGGCGGTAAATGAAGTCCGGCTCGCCTGCGTAGACCCAGCTGCGGCGGGCGAGGACCCAGGCCCAGCCCTTCATGCGGATGGTGTTCTCGGTGTCCTCATCCTCGAGGTCCCTCATCTCCATGCGCATGCGGTGCTCTGTTATCAGCTCGGGTCTAATGCGGACGAAGGCCGTCATGACGACCTAGATCAAACCCTGCTGCTGGAGGAAGCCCCTGGCCACGTCCTCGGGGTCCTCCTGGTTCATGTCCACCCGGCCGTTGAGCTCACGAATGGTGTCCACATCGAGCGTCTGGGTGACGGAGTTGAGGATGTCCTCTACTTCCGGATTCTTTTCGAGCACGTCGCTGCGCACAACAGGAGCCGGGTAGTAGAACGGCCAGATGCTCTTCTCGTCCTCCAGGACGGTCAGTTTGGAGGAGGTGAGCTGGCCGTCGGTAAGGAAACCTACACCCACGTCCGCTTCACCGTTCTCCACGCCCTGGTACCTCAAGCCCAGGTCGTTTACCACGATGGTGTCCTTGAAGTCGTTGAGCCCCGGATAGTTCTTGACCATGTTCGGGTAGCCGTCGTCCCGATCCTGGAACTCGGAGAACGTCGCGAAGGTTAGCTCGGGAGCGGCTTTCGCTAGATCGTCGAGGGTCCGCAGGCCCATCTCGTCGGCCACGTCGCGCCGGACGAAGATGCCGTAGTTGTTATTGAAGTCCGCATACTGCAGCATCGTGTCGGCCGGGTTGCGCTCGGCGTAGCGCGACCTCGCCTCTTCGTAGGTCGCTTCAGGCGTCGGCGGGTTCTCGCCCTTGTAACCCAGGATCGCGACCAGCGCCGTTCCGGTGTACTCTGGGTAGAAGTCGATCTGGCCGTCCTGCAGTGCCCCGTCGGCGATCTGCTCGGAGCCCAAGTTGAGCTGGCGCTTTACCGTGAAGCCGTTCGCTTCCAGAGTCTGGGCGTAGAGCTCGCCGAGTATGAACTGCTCGGTGAAGTTCTTCGAGCCGACGGTTATCGCGGGGCCGCCTCCGCCCTGTCCGCCGCCTCCTACGTTGCCACAGGCCGAGAGCGCGAGGGCGAGCGCCAGTGCGAGCGCGACGAGCATCGCGGTGCTGGGGATTCTCTTGAGCTTCATTCTCGTCTCCTTCTCTAGGTGAGTCTTTCTACTTGCCGCGACGTTTGCGGGCTACCAGCAGGCCCTTCGGTGTGAAGGTTCGCTCCAGGACTCCGAAGGTCAACTCCGTGATGATCGCCAGGACCGCGACG
>JAWWQA010000166.1:0-4310 GCA_033854695.1 Rubrobacteraceae bacterium | reverse complement strand
GCGCCGGTCCCGGTAGGTGAGGGGGCGGAGTTCGTCGCCCAGTTCTCGGAGCTCTGCGAAACGTTGGGAAGGGTGCTCTACCAGCTCACGGACCGGCCCGGGAACTTACTGAAGATCGAGTACCGTGGTGAGATCTCGGGTTTCGACACCCGGCTTCTGGACGTCTCGGCCACGAAGGGGCTCCTGGCTCGAATGGTCTTCGAGCCGTTGAACTTCGTGAACACGCCAGGCCTTGCCAGAGAGAGGGGCCTGAGGATCGAGACCGCCCGGATCTCCGAGAGCGCCGACTACACGAACCTCGTCACGTTGCGCCTCGCCTCTCAGGACGATGGGGGAGAGAGCATGGTTAGCGGGACCCTCGCTGGTCCCCGGATGCAGCCACTGATCGTCGATGCCTTCGGCTTTACGGTAGACATCGTCCCCGAGAAGTACACGCTCTTCATCCGCAACGAGGACCGGCCTGGCATGATCGGCAAGATAGGGACTATCCTCGGCGAGCACGGGATGAACATCGGCAACATGGCCGTCGGACGCAACGCCCCCGGCTTGCCCGCCGCTATGGCCATAACCGTAGACGAGCCCATTCCCGACGAGGTCCTGAAGAGCGTTCTCGAGGTCCCCGGCTTCACCGATGCCAGGGCCGTGACCCTATAAAACCATGCCACCGAGCATCGACGAGATACTCGCCCGCTACCGGCCCTACGGACCGGCCTTCAAGCCCGGCGACAAGGCACCCATCTCCGGCACCTACATATGCCACCGGGGGACGATGCTGCCCCCGGTGCGCGTCCAGCTCACAAAGGGCGAGGAGTTTCCGGAGGCCGAGGGACTCGGGGCTCACACCCGCTGGCGCGAGACCAACATCCAGGCGTAGGAGCCTCGCAAGTCGCGAGCTGTGTGTATCGGCCAAAGCCGGAGAGTAGCAACGCTCCCGCACAATGGATCGTATCCGTCCATCTCAACACTGGTTCGGGGTAGAGCCGGATGTGAGCCCCTTCATAATGTTTTTTGCCGCCGTGATGGTTGCTGCCTGGTTCGGCGGCCTGGGGCCGGGGCTCCTGGCTACTGCCCTCTCCACCGTGCTAAGCGGGAAGAGCACGGGTGGAGTTGAACCGCAGGATGTCCCCGGGCTGCGAGATAGAACTGGCCGTGGAAGAAGGGTTTCCTTCGATGCCTTTGAGAGAGACCGGGACAGAGCTATTGCGCATCTTCCAGGAGGTGCTGACCAACGTCCGGCGTCACGCGAACGCCCGAAACGTCCTGACAACCTTGGAGATTGAAGGGAACGATCTGGTGGCCGAAGTGGCGGATGACGGGCGGGGGTTCGTGTTAGGGACCACCCGCGGGGTGGGGTTAAAAAGCATACGGGAGCGGGCTGCTACCCTCGGCGGAGAGCTAGACGTCGAGAGCGAACCTGGCAAGGGCACGAGGGTGCGCTTCCGTGCACCCTTGTACGCTTCCGAGGTGAGGACGGAGGGAAGATGAACAATGTCATGCTTGTCGAGGACCACGCTTTTTTCCGCCAAGCCATCGCATTCCTGCTCGATCGGGAGGAAGGTTTTGGGGTGATAGTGCAGGCCGGCACCCTTGCCGAAGCGCGCCGGCTGCTCAATAAAGACGTAGGCGTAGCGGTTGTGGACCTTACCCTGCCTGACGGAAGCGGTATCGAGTTCATCGAGGACCTTCGAAACCTCAACCCCGAGAGCATCGTGCTGATCTTGACCGCGAGCATAGACCCTGAGGAGGGGGGGCAGGCCGTACAGGCCGGGGCCGCCAAGGTGCTGCACAAGTCCGCAGGCATAGTCGAGATCGTAGAGGTGATGAAGAAGCTTACAGCGGGGCAGTAGTAGTCGCCGTGGTCCTCTTCCGTTCAGGCTAGCAAAAGATCCTCTATTTTAGAGAGGCCTCGAGAGTCAACATTGGGTATCATCGGCACCATGGGCAAGCTATTAGTTGTGATGGCTAATAAGCTTCGCTGCCTTTGATCTGCCCGTGCTAAGGCTCGGATAAATCTCTATCCTCTTCACTTTCCCGTGAGACGAACTCGTAGATCATCGCCGCGTGCGCAGGTGGTTTCTTACATCGCTGAACAGGGGCATCGTCAGGCCGGGTGGTAGAATCCTTCCTGAAATGCTTATCCTTTTGAGACGTATCGTGGGCAAAGGTAAAGGGAGTGGGCTCGGTACTACCCTGATTCTGGCGCTCGTGATAGTGGTTTTGTCGATAGTCCTCGGCGTGGGCTTGGATCGCTATGGAGCGGATGTTCCGATCCTGGGCACGCTCTTCGGAGGTGGAGAGACGAAGACCACTACGAGTCCGGTGGTCGTCGAGGGTATCCAGAAGCTCGACCGGCTCGCGACCGCGCGCTGGACGGAGTCCGTGGTGGTTACAAAGGAGAGCGGCGATAGTGCCTTGGAGCGATTCCTGACCGGGGAGAAGATCGTACTCGTCGCCACGGGCGAGGTCGAGGCCGGCGTGGATCTTTCGGTTCTGAGCCCGGACGATGTCGAGGTGGACGGGAAGAAAGTGGCCATTCGGTTACCTGAGCCTGAGATACTCTCGTCCAGCCTGGATGAGGAGAAGACCGCCGTCTACGACCGGGACCAGGGGCTCCTACGCTTCCAGCCAGACGACGAGATGGTGGGGGAAGCTCGCCGGGACGCGGAGAAGGAGATCACGGCCACCGCCGAGGAGAACGGCATACTCGACTATGCGAGGAGCAACGCCGAGGACAGCATCCGCGCCTTCGCAACGACTCTGGGCTTCGAAGAGGTCGAGTTCGTAGAGTAGCGACCAGCGATAAGCTCTTTGCTTTAATGTGGGCGCTTCCTCTTGGCCGGTGTTTTGTATCCCGCACACCTCCGATAGCGTCTTATCCAACCGCCTCGGCTATCCTCTGTTCCGGTGTCATTGTCCTTCCCTCCGCCCAGGCCGCTGCGTAGCCTTCATCGCCCAGAGCCTCGCGCGCAGACATCACCCCGCGCTCGTGCTCAGTGACTTCGTAGGGCAGCACGGTGGTGCCTATCTCCTCCCGCATGGCCTCGGCAGCCCCATACAGGCGCGCCGCGCGGGTGGGATCTCCGCGGTAGGCGGCGAGCGTGGCAAGGGCCTCGATGAGGCTTGCCCCGAACCACTCGTCGCCCGAGCGGCGAATCGAAGGAATCAGGCTCTCTTTCAGGTAGGCTTCGGCCTCCTCGTATTCTCCTTGCTGGAAAGTCACGAGCCCCAGGTATTGCAAAGGCAGGGCGAGTAGCCAGTCGTCGTTAGATTCTCGCGCGATCCGGGCGCTCTCTTCGAGCGCGATATGCGCCTCTGCGAACTCTTGCCGGGCCCGGTGCGCCGTCCCCTGGGCGGACAGCGCCACCGCGAGACCGAAAGTGTCGTCCGTCATTCGGAAGAGCGCCACGCTCTCCCTGGCCAGCGACAGGGCCCTGTCTACCTCGCCCTTGCCCATAGCCTCTACGTTCTGAAACATGAGCGTGTACCCAAGATCGGTTGGGCTGCCAAGCTCCCGCCAGAGCGCCGCGCTCTCTTCCAGTAGGGGAGACGAGGCGGCGTAATCGCCCTGAAAGGAGGCTAGCGCACCCGCGCCGTAGAGAGCCTTTCCCCGGATCGCCGGCGTCGAGAGGCCGGCGCGGGGCCGGTCTGTGGCCTCCGTATCAGGCGCAAGCGCCCGTTCGAACCAGCTCCGCCCCTCGCTCCAGTGCCCGCCGTTGAGCCAGAACCAGAAAATGGCAACCGCAAGGCGTAGAGCCACTTCGGTCCGCCCCTCCGACAGGCTGTACGAGAGCGCCGCCCTTATGTTGTCGTGCTCGGTCTCCAGATGTCTCATCCAGAAGTCGCGATCCGGGCCGTTCAGGTGCGTCTCGGCCTCCTCGCCCAGCCCGACGAAGAAGTCCTCGTGTCGCCGGCGGGCGGATCGTTCCTCCCCACTGGCCTGCAGCCGCTCTAGCCCATAGGCCCGGATCGTCTCCAGCATCCCGAGGCGCTCCTCGTCCGCGGCGCCCGCGACGAGGAGGCTCTTGTCGAGCAGGGAAAATACGAGATCCAACGCCGCACGGCCTCCCAGCGTGTCCTGCTTCGGCGGAGGCAGCAGCACGGCCTCCGCCGCCTCCGGTGTGAAGCCGCCCGAGAAGACCGAGAGCCTCGCGAAGGCGACCTTCTCGGCTTCGCCCAGCAGGTCGTGGCTCCACTCTACGACACGTCGCATCGTGCGCTGGCGCTCTGGGAGGTCGCGCGGCCCCCCTACCAGCAGCGGCAGCACGACATCCACGCGCGCCAGGATCTCCCTCGGAGGGAGCGCCCGCACC
>JAWWQA010000165.1:0-3793 GCA_033854695.1 Rubrobacteraceae bacterium | reverse complement strand
AAACTCGTCCGCCCGGTCTGAAAGGGCCCCGCGCTCGTCTACCAAGAAGAACTCTTGTTCCAGTCCTATACGGCGTTCTCCAAAAAACGCTCAAGCCTTCGACACACCTCTCGAAACGCCCGACTTCGGGCTCGTTGGCTGCCACGAACGGAATCTATCGTTTCGCCGGGATAATGTAATTGGCCCGGTGGAGGAGGTTTCTCGCCGGTGAAGTACGAGACTATGGTCAATGGGTAGCTTGAGATCGAACGAGCATGGCAAACACCGGTGGGCCGCGCTCACGCGTCCTGTCATCTCCTGCCGAGAGCAGTTTTGCGTCTTGAGGCGCTTGCTTTGAGGAGATCGAGGGGGGCTGAGATCTTCGGGTTCTTGCACGAGTTATCGGGTGAGATGCCCTACCAACGATACGTCGACGGCCGGCGCCGGTTCCCGGAGGGGAGCATCATGACCCGGAGGGAGTACGAGCGCTGGAGGACCGAGCTACAAGAGCAGCGTCCCCCCGAGCCACGATGTTGACGACCAAGGATCGGACGGCGCCAAGTGTGTTGCTATCAGGGAAAGGGGTGAAGATCTCGTGAAATACAAGATAACTATAGGACGCATTGGCTTTAGTCGGGCGTACAGATATCTTCGGTCTAGAACGGTTGGTTTTTATCCCGTTGTCAGGAGAGTTGGCCTTGTGTGCCCTACGCATCGGCTTCGAGGTCGCGGTGGCGAACGAAGAGGTCGATCTCGGGACTCTCAACACCCTCCTCCTTGAGGTATCGAGCGAGATCCTCGACGATCGCCACAGAGCGGTGCCGGCCACCGGTGCAGCCTATCCCTAGAGTGAAGTACGTCTTGCCCTCGGCAGCGTAGCGGGGAATGAGGAAGGCGAGGAGGTCGCAGAGACGGGCTAGGAACTTCTTGGTGTCGCGCTGGCCCAGCACGGCGTTTCGGACGGGTTTGTCGAGGCCGGTGAGGGGCCTGAGCTTGGGGTCATAGTGTGGGTTGGGGAGGAAGCGCACGTCGAGGAGCATGTCTACGTCCAAAGGCGTTCCGTGCTTGAAGCCGAAAGAGATGAGGCTGACCGAGAGCCTGCCTTCGTGTGATTCGACGAGCCGGGCGAAGCGTTCCTTGACGTCGACCGCCGAGAGCCTCGAGGTATCCACGACGACGTCGGCGATCTCCCGTAAGCCCGAAAGCGCCTGCCGCTCGGTCCGGATACCAGCAAGTACATCCCCGTTCGTGGCCGCGGGGTGTGGGCGGCGGCTCTCCTTGTAGCGCCTCACTAGCGTCGGATCGTCAGACTCGAGAAAGATAATCTGGAGCTCCCAACCGCTCTTCCCCCTGATGAAGCTCAAGCCCTCATCTATCTCCTCGCCAAAGTACCTCCTACCCCGGATGTCCACGACGACTACCATGCCCCCCTCCTTCTCCGCAGGGGCGAGGGCGAGGACGTCCGGGATCATCCTCGGCGGCAGGTTATCTATGCAATAGTAGCCGGCATCTTCAAACGCCCTCAGGGCATTAGACTTACCGGCCCCGGAGAGCCCAGTGATGACAACGATCCTGCGCTTGCTCGGAAGCTCGGCCTTGCGCGTGGGCGGAGCCTTCTCGCTCATCAAGAGAGCCCCCCGTTGTCATACTGCGTGAAAAGCATCACTCACAACGAGCCTAACACCACAAGCGCAAGACGGCAACAAGCAAATATGTAGATGCAACGAATATTTAACGATGAAGCCGGGCATAGACCTCACGGGCGACCCTGCCCGGCAGTCCCGGCACCGCTTCGATCTCTTCGAGGGAGGCAGAAAGAAAGGCGTCCGAGGTGCCAAAGTGCTCCAGTATCTTCTTTTTGCGCGTGGGTCCAACACCGGGCAGTTCGTCGAGAACGGAGCGTGTCATCTCCGTGCCCCTGAGTTTCCTATGATAGGTATTGGCGAAGCGATGAGCCTCGTCCCGGACGCGCTGGAGCAGGTGTAGCTCCGGAGAGTCGCGCCGCAGGATCACAGGCTCCGGACGGCCCGGTTCGAAGACCTCCTCGTCGCGCTTGGCGAGCGAGCGTAAGGGTATATCCGGCAGCTCCGCGCCCACCTCTAACTCCTCGAAGACCGGGACTACCGCCGAGAGCTGGCCCTTGCCGCCGTCGAGCAAGACGAGGTCCGGAACCTGGGCGAACTTCTCGTCGCCTTCTTCGAGGCGTTCGAGCCTTCGCCGGATCACCTCGGCCATGCTCGCGAAGTCGTCGGCACCCTCTACGGTTTTGATCTTGAATCTGCGGTACTGGTCCTTGGCTGGCCGTCCACCCTGAAAGACGACCATCGAAGCTACCGAGTTCGTCCCCATCGTATTCGAGATGTCATAGCACTCTATCCGCACCGGCAGCCTCGGCAGCGCCAGCTCCTCGCGCAGAGCGTCGAGCGTTGAAGCAACCCGATTGCGTTGCGACTCCTCGATCAGCTTCTCGTGCTCCAGCCCGAGCCTGGCGTTCTTCTCGGCCATCTCCAGGACACGCCGCTTGTCACCGCGTCGCGGGCGGTGCACCTCGACCTGCGTGCCCCTGAGCTCCGAGAGGTGTATCTCGAGTGGGACCAGCGCCTCTTCAGGCTCTTCGGTATCGACGAGAACCTCACGGGGCACGGCAGCGGTCCCGTAATACTGGGGGACGAACTGGAGGGCGATGGTGTCGGCGAGAGCCTCGGCGTAATTATCCAGAAGGAACGAATCGCGGTTGACGATCTGGCCCTCCCGGACCGCGAAGACCTGTACGCAGGCCGACTCTCCCTCAGCATACGCCCCGAAGGCGTCGAAGGAATCTTCGGAGGCGATGGTCGCCTGCTGGCGGTCGCGAACGTGAGTGAGGGCCGCAAGTTCGTCGCGCAGCTTTGCTGCCCGCTCGAAGTCCATCTCTTTCGCGGCCTCGCGCATATCGGCTTCGCGTTCCCGGATCAGGTGATCCACCCGACCCTCTAGAAAGGCGATGACGTCGGCGATGATCTTGTCGTAGTCCTCTCTAGAGACCGCGCCAATGCACGGCGCCACCGACCTTCCAATGTGATAATTCAAGCACGGCACCCCGCTCCTCCGTCCCGGCTCGGGACCGCGGCACTTCCTGAACGGGAACGTCTTGTTCAAGACGTCTATAGTCGAATGGACCGAGCTCGCGCTCGGAAACGGGCCGAAGTAGCGGTGGCGTGGATCATGCGGACCGCGTGTGGCGTAGACTCTCGGGTATTCGTCACCGGTCGTCACCACTATGTACGGGTAGCTCTTGTCGTCCTTGAGCGAGGCGTTGAAACGCGGCCGATGACGCTTTATCAGGTTCGATTCGAGGACGAGCGCCTCGGTCTCGCTCCCCGTCACTATAAAGTCTATGCGCCGGACCCTGTCCCTGAGCTCCGCTATCTTCGGACGACCATCGCCTGACTTCGTGAAATAGTTGGCGACGCGCGTGCGGATATTCTTCGCCTTGCCGACGTAGATCACACGATCTGTCGCATCTTTGAAGATGTAGACGCCGGGCGAAGGAGGAAGGTGGGAGCGATCCGGGTAACCGTTCTGAGACATCGAACGAATTATACCGCGCAGGCTCTACGCACCTCGTGTTTACCGGGGCTTCTGTGTAGGCTCCCTGCGACGGATCGTAACGTCGGGCGGGATCATGGCGTCGCCGCCGGCCCTTGCGTACCCGGCACCACCGACGAAGCCACCTACAGCGGCGGATGCCGTCGCAAACAGAGCACCCAGGAGCCCCAGCAGATCGAAGTTCAGGAGGAGGGCGACGGCGCCGGAGAGTGCGGCAAGGCCCGTG
>JAWWQA010000164.1:0-3602 GCA_033854695.1 Rubrobacteraceae bacterium | reverse complement strand
CGATGTTGCCCTCCTGGATGAGGTCCTCAAAGGGCAGACCATACCCCCGGTACTTCTTCGCCACCGAGACGACTAGACGGAGGTTCTTTTCGATCAACCTCTGGCGGGCCTTCTTGTCCCCAGCCTTGGCACGCTTGCTGAGATCTATCTCCTCGTCGTGGGTTAGCAGATCACCCTGCCCTATGTGTGACAGGTACTTCGCCAGCAGCTCCGGAGTCTGCGCTTCACGCTCTGGACGCCGTATCGTGGTAGTTTCCATCTATTACCTCCGTTCGACCATCGTCTCCAACCCGACGCAACGAGATCCCCACGGCATTATCTTCTACGCCGGGTTTCCTCACTCTCCGGACGAGCTTTACGCCAATCCGGCCGTACTTGTCCAAACCCTAAGGTATATCCGCAGGCACTAGCGGTCGGATAATCACCATACCAACGCTGTTTCCAAACAAGTTATACTACCATGGGAAACCGATTTGTCAAGGTTTTCGACGCGAATTTTAGGAGTGACTTCTGGGTCTTCATGCATCTCCTTCTCGAGGATAGGACAGCAGAGCAGAGCGTACCTTCTCACGCCGATCCCGGCGTCGCATCCTACCAAAGGAGGGTTTTCGCCACCCTAAAGTATGATGACCGTACGTTGGTCCGGGTGCGGACAAAGAGAGATGTTGACCCTAACTTCGGGTTGGACCATACTTTGACGCAACAGTTATAGCTTACAATTCATGGAGGGTGTGGTCATGCCATCCCGGCTAGAGAGTCGCCTCAAAACTGAACGTCATCGAAGGTTTGTTGGGAGGGTCACCGAGCGCGAGCTATTCCGGTCCGCGGTCGCCGCAGCCGAGTTGCCCTTCAATGTGTTGTACGTCTTCGGCCCTGGCGGTGTGGGAAAAACTACTCTGCTGGGCGAGTTCATGCACCTCTGTAACCAGGCGGGTACCCCGGCGATCTATATAGACGCGCGCAATCTCGAGCCTTCGCCTGACGCTTTCATGAGCGCCGTGTGGTCGGCTTTGGGCCTCGATACACAAGATTCTCCCTTCCAGGTTCTGGCATCCCAATCTGAGCGCCAGGTTGTTCTGATCGACACTTACGAGACGCTCGCATCGCTGAGCGGATGGATGAGCGAGATCTTCCTGCCCCAGCTTCCGGAGAACTTGCTCCTCGTCCTGGCGAGCCGCAACCCACCGGAGGCTGGTTGGCGGTTTGATCCCGGTTGGCAGAGGCTCATACGCCCGTTGCCCCTGCAAAACCTGAGCCGAGAGGAGAGCCAGGCGTACCTTACCAAGCGAGGGGTTCCCTCCGAACAACACCAGACAATCCTGGATTTCACCCACGGTCATGCCCTTGCTCTCTCCTTAGTTGCGGACGTGTTCGTCCAGCGGCGTGGCGTCCGCTTCCGGCCCTCAGAGACGCCGGACGTGATCGAAGCGCTCCTGGAGCAGTTCGTCCAACACGTGCCTAGCCCGGCCCACCGTACAGCGCTGGAGTCCTGCGCCCTGGTACGCCAGACGACCGAAATGCTGTTGAGCCATATGTTGTCGATGCCCGAAGTCCACGAGCTCTTTGAGTGGCTGCGCGAGCTTACGCTCATCGAGTTGGGACCGTTTGGTCTCTTTCCTCACGACGTGGCGCGGGAGGCGTTGGTCGCCGATTTGCGCTGGCGCAATCCAGACTGGTACGCTGAGCTGCACCACCGGGCGCGCAACTACTATGCCGCACGTCTCAAACAGACCCATGGTCAGGAGCAGCAGCGCGTGCTCTTCGACTACGTGTTCTTACACCGGGACAACCCCATGATCCGTCCCTTCCTCGAGTGGCAGGAGACCGGCGCCGCGTTGCCCGAAGTAATGCAAAACAGCGACAAGCCCGCTTTGGAGTCGATGGTAGAAGAGCATGAAGGAGCAGAATCCGCCCGCTTCGCGGCCTACTGGCTAGAACGCCAGCCGGAAAGCGTCGTGATCTACCGCGACATCGAGCAGAAGCCGGCCGGCTTCGTGATGAAGTTGGCGCTACACAAGACCAGCGCCGAGGACAGGAGCATGGACCCTGCGGTAGGATTGGCATGCCAGTATCTAGAGCGCCACGCACCTTTGAGGCCGGGCGAAGGCTCGACGCTCTTCCGCTTCTGGATGGCGCGTGACACCTATCAGGCAGTATCGGCGATGCAGAGTTTGATCTTCGGCAACGTCGCGCAGCACTATCTGGTAACACCGGGACTCGCATTCACCTTCTTCCCCACCGCGGACTCCGATTTCTGGGCGCCGGCTTTCGCCTATTTCGATCTAACACGGCTGCCTCAAGCTGATTTCGAGGTGGATGGGCGACGCTATGGAGTATATGCGCACGACTGGAGGGTGATGCCCCCCATGGCCTGGCTGGATCTGCTTGCCGAACGGGAAATCGCAACGGAACCACTGGCCGCATCGCCTTCGACGGAGACCACTCCGTTGGTGGTCCTTGATGAATCCGAGTTCACGGAAGCAGTCCGGGATGCCCTGCGCAACTTCCACCGCCCTCATGCGCTGCGTACCAATCCGCTGCTGCGTTCGCGAATGGTCGTCGAGCGTGCGGGGGCTGGCGCGGACGATCCTGCGGGAATCTCCGCCCTACAGGACCTGCTGAAGGAAGCCGCCGAATCCTTACAGGCCTCGCCGCGAGAGGCGAAGTGTTACCGCGCCCTGTATCGCACCTACCTCAATCCGGCCCCCAACCAGCAAAGTGCCGCCGAGTTGCTGGACCTGCCCTTCAGTACCTACCGCCGCCATCTCAAAGGCGGGGTTACGCGGGTGGGCGAGATCCTGTGGCAAAAAGAGATCGGCGGTCGTTAAAACCTCGAAAATCTAAGAAATGAGCAGAAAGTGAGCACTCTTTGGTCTGGTAGGTGAACACCGGATCGGGCTTGAATTGTGGTCGTAGAGAGAGACCACTACCCGAAGGAGGTAATCTGGTGCCAACCGAGGAGAACAAGGCCATTACCCGCCGATTTCTTGAGGAGATCTTCACTGGGGGAAACCTGGAACTGGTGGACGAGCTTTTCGCCCCCGACTTCATCCTCCATGACTCCAGCGTCCCCCAAGAGGTGCGCGGCGTCGAGGCTTTGAAACAGTACATAACCATGTACCGCACCGCCTACCCCGACACCCACTTCACCGTCGAGGACCAGATAGCAGAAGGGAACGAGGTGGTGACCCGCTGGACGGGGCAAGGAACACACCAGGGCGAGCTTATGGGAATTTCTCCAACCGGCAATCAGGTGACGGTGACGGGTATCGAGGTCGATCGCGTCTCCGGCGGCAAGATCGAGGAATCCTGGGTTAGCTACGACGCCCTGGGCATGATGCAGCAGCTAGGTATCGTCCCCTCGCCGTAGCAAGCCGGGGCGTAACCCTGAGATGGTTCCGAAGCCCGATAGGTCCCACCGGACTTCGGGCCAAAACAGAAAGGAGAGGCATGTCAGCAGAAAACGAGACCATCGTCCGCCGGTTCTTCGACGAGGTCTGCAATGACCGGCAACTCGACGTAGCGGACGAGTTATTCGTCCCGGACCATGTGTACCACGATCCGCAGATCCCGGGGACGCAACCTGGCCCTGAGGGCATGAA
>JAWWQA010000163.1:0-5333 GCA_033854695.1 Rubrobacteraceae bacterium | reverse complement strand
TATAGAGTGGTGGGGAGACGAGATCGAGAGCATACGAGCCGTCTCTCTGGCGACCCAGAGGGTCGTACGAGAACTCGAGGGCGTCACGGTCTACGCCGCCCGCGAGGGAGATCTTGCAGCTCTTGCCGCGGAAAGCGACGGGGGCTTCCCCGAGGAGGCGCGCCGGGGCGTGCGCGTGCCGGGCTTGGACCGTTTGCTCCTCAACCTGAATCCAGTCTTCCCAAAAGACTTCCTGCCACAAGCCATAGAAGTCTGGGCGGAAGAGCCTGCAGAAGGGTTGCCTATGGAGGGCGTCGAGACGGATGCCGAAGACGTGGTCCTCGAGCTCTACGATGAGGATCTCCCGGAACCCGATCTTCGTTTCGTCACGATCGCCGAGGGAGAAGACGTGGAGACCATCTCGGCGCCGCCGGCAACGACCCCCGCGACTACTATCAGGGAGGCGAGCCGGAGACTTGAGGCGCTCGTGGATGAGGGTCTGCGCGTCTTCGTGGCCTGTTCTTCGGTGGGAGAGGCGAAGCGCACGGCCTACGCCTTCGGGGAGATCGGACGCAGAGTCGAGGAGGCCGGCCACGTGAATGCCTCGCTCAGGCCTGGCATCTACACGGTACCGGGCGAGGTCGAGGAGGGGTTCTCCTACCCGGCTGGAGGCGTCGCCGTCGTCCGGCGGGACACCCTCTTCGGCCGGAAGCACACGCGGCCTAACCGGGCCGGACGATCGCCTTCGATCGCCTCTTTCGCAGACCTCAAGAGCGGGGATCTCGTCGTGCACCAGGCTCAGGGTATCGGGCGCTTCGAGGGGCTGGTATCGAAGGAGGTTCTGGGCGCCACGCGCGATTACATGCAGGTCAGCTATCGCGGCGGGGACACGCTCTTCGTGCCCTACGAGCAGATGGAGCTTCTTCACAAGTACGTCGGCGGGGAAGGGACGCGCCTGGACAAGCTCGGCGGCTCCTCTTGGGCGGCGGTCACGGACAAGGTTCGTAAGAGGGTCAAGGCGCTCGCCGGAGAGCTCTTGCGTGTACAGGCCGCCCGGGCGGCTACAGAAGGGTTCACCTTTCCTGAGGATTCCGAGTGGGAGTGGGAGCTCGAGGAGAGCTTCCCGTACCGGGAGACTCCTGACCAGGTGACCGCCATCGCCGCCGTCAAGGCAAACATGCAACTTCCGCGCCCGATGGATCGTCTGGTATGCGGGGACGTGGGATTCGGGAAGACAGAGGTGGCGGTGCGGGCGGCGTTCAAGGCCGCGCTCGCCGGCAAGCAGGTGATGATGCTCGCGCCAACCACGATCCTCGTTCAGCAGCACTATAAGACCTTTAAGGAGCGCTTGAGCAGGTTCGCGGTGAGGGTCGAGAGCCTCTCGCGCTTCTCGTCCGCCGCCGAGAGGAAGCGGACCCTGAGAGACTTTGCCACCGGTGAGATAGATGTGCTCATAGGAACGCACGCGCTATTAGGAGCGGAGGTGCGCCCCAAAGACCTCGGACTCGTGATCGTGGACGAGGAGCAGCGCTTTGGCGTCAGGCACAAGGAGCGCCTCAAGGAGTTCAAGGCCTCCGTGGATCTCCTTACATTGACCGCGACCCCGATACCGCGCACGATGCAGATGGGCCTGGCAGCGTTACGGGACATCAGCATCATAGAGACGCCTCCTAGCGGACGCCGCAGCATCTTGACGCACGTAGGACCCTACGACGAGGATATGGTACGCCGGGCCATCGAGAAGGAGGTCCGGCGGGGAGGACAGGTCTTCTTCGTCCACAACCGGATCGAGAGCATCGACGAGGTCACCGAGAGGCTGCGCTCGCTCGTGCCGGGGGTGCGCTTCGTTACGGCGCACGGCCGGATGCCCGAGCGGGCACTGGAAGACGTGATGCGGCGTTTCCTCAACCGGGAGGCAGACGTCCTCGTCACCACAACCATCGTCGAGAGCGGGCTAGACATCGCGACTGCTAACACTTTGATCGTGGATAGGGCCGACGCGATGGGCCTCGCGCAGCTCTACCAGTTGCGCGGCAGGATCGGCCGCTCCAGGGAGCAGGCTTACGCGTACCTCTTCGCTCCTCTTGGCGCCACCCCCGAGTCCCAGAAGCGTCTCGAGGCTTTGATGGACTTCACGGAGCTCGGGAGCGGATTTGCGATCGCCATGCGCGATCTGGAGATTCGGGGCGCCGGGAACCTCCTCGGCTCGGAGCAGTCGGGGCACATCGCGGCGGTCGGTTTTGAGATGTACCTGCGGCTCCTCGAAGAGGCGGTCGCGCTCGCGAAGGGCCAGCCGGTCAAGGAGGAGGCGCCACCGCCCGTGATAGTGGAACTCGCCCTGGACGCCTACCTGCCCGTCGATTACGTTCGGGACGAAGTCGAGCGTGTGGACCTCTACCGTCGGGCCTCCGGGGTCCATACGCTCGCGGAGCTCGACGACCTGGCTGAGGAACTCACCGAACGCTTTGGGGAGCCCCCAGAGCCGGCCCTGAACCTGCTTGGCCTCTCCCGCATAAAGCTCCTCGCCCGCTCGGTCGGGGCCACGGCGGTCAACTATCGTTCGGGCACCCTGAGCATTACCGGCGTCACCGCCTCGGCGGCGGCTCCCGCGCTCATCCGTAGGGCCACCGGAGGCGTCATCGCAGGGAGAGAGGGACGTGTGACGGTGCGCGGCTCGACTTTAGGCCCACTGGAACTCGCCGAAGAGTCGCTGCGGGCCTTGGAGCAGTCAGCGATCCGCTATCAGCCGTCAGCCAAAAACTAGAGGTAGGCGAGTCGTCTTCTGGTAAGGACGCCACGCGAGTTGCGGAGATTGTCTTATATTGGTCCGGACTGTCCAACAGGAAAGCCAAGTGCCGATAGCTGACTGCTGATAGCTGATCGCTAATGTATAATTTTCCGGCCTTCTGGGCTCTGTGGTAACTAACTAGTTAGGATTCTGGTAGTTTTGAGCAATCTTTTTTCAGCAAGGGTAATTTCTGGCTGGGGTTTAGTGGTACTGGCGTTCTTTCTTCTGACAGGGTGCGGACCGGCATCGCCGTCCTCTCAGGTGGATTCGGGGGCAAAGAAGGTAGTTAACTTCGATGGCGGTGCGGTCACCGAGGGCGAGGTACTGCAGGGGATCAAGCGATTGTACTCCGCGCAGACCGCCATGAGCGGACAATCTGCTCCGAATGTGCAGCCGGGTTCGCCACAGTTCGAGGCTGCGAAGACGCAGGTCGTGCCGCAACTTCTGGCCTTTAACTTGGGGAAGGCCTACGCCCGGGAGAACGGCATCGAGGTATCGGGGGAGGAGGTTCAGAAAGAGATCGACCAGACTAAGGAGCAGGTCGGACAGCAGGCCGCGGCGGCCGGACAGAACCTGAGTTCTGAAGAGGCCTTCCAGAAGGCTCTGGGGCAGTTCGGATACACGGAGGATGAGTTTCGGGAGGAGGTCAGGACAGGCTTGCTCCTGCAGAAGGTCCGGGAGGATGCCGTGGGCGGCGAGAGCCCGACGCAGGAGGAGATCCAGAACTTCTACGAGGAGAACAAGGACACCCGGTTCACCCTTCCCGAGCAGCGCTGCATAAGGCACATACTCTTCACTCCGGACGAGGAGGAAAAGGCCAAGGAGGTCAAGCAAGAGCTCGACGACGGGGGCGACTTCGCGGAGCTCGCCCGCGAGAATTCCCAGGACCCGGGGAGCGCCGAGAATGGCGGTGACCTGGGGTGCAACCCGAAGGGTGGCTTCGTCCCCGAGTTCGACGCCGCCGCCTTCAAGGCGAAGGAGGGTGAGATCGTAGGTCCCATCAAGACCGAGTTCGGTTTCCATGTTCTAGAGGTTACGGAGATACGTCCCTCAGAAGAGGTCCCGCTCGAGGAGGCCGCACCCGAGATCGAGCAACAGCTCTCCCAGCAGCGGCAGGCCACCGAGTTCGAGGCCTGGATCCAGAACCAGCTCGAAGAGCGGAACGTGAAGTTCCTCCCCGGCTACGACCCGAACAAGGCGCGCCAGTTGCCCGGTCTCCCACCTGGAGCCGGTGCGCCACCACAAGGCGAGGCACCGCCAGGCTAGGCGCCTCTGGAAGAAACGTGCCTGGGAACGAGCCGGGATCTGGAGGGGAATCGAAAAAATAACCATGCGGTCCCATGAGCCGGTGGCGCTGCGGGGTCTAAAGGCGTAAAGTTAAAGGGTATAAAACTTCTTATAAGGCAGGCGTCCGGGCGAGTCGGGAGGGGCTGGTACTGATGACGGAGATCGTTGTGGTCCGTGGGCGGGAAGTTCTTGACTCCCGGGGGAATCCGACGGTGGAGGTCGAGCTCGCGACGGTGAGCGGCTTCGTTGGCCGGGCCGCGGTGCCCTCGGGGGCATCGACCGGCCAGAACGAGGCGGTCGAGCTCAGGGACGGAGATGGGGATCGCTACCTCGGCAAGGGGGTCCTCGAGGCGGTCGAGAACGTCAACGAGGAACTCGCCGAGGTGGTTTTGGGGATGGACGCGACCGACCAGCGGACGTTGGACCTGACCATGATCGAAGCCGACGGCACCGAGAATAAAGGAAGGCTGGGGGCGAACGCTATCCTTGGCGTCTCTCTCGCAGCAGCGAAGGCGGCGGCGGAGTCGGCAGCGCTGCCCCTCTTCCGCTACCTCGGGGGACCGGGAGCATACACGCTGCCGGTTCCGTGCGCGAACATCCTTAACGGCGGAGCTCACGCGGCAAACAACGTGGACTTCCAGGAGTTCATGATCGTGCCGGTCGGCTTCGACAGCTTCGCTGAAGCTCTACGCTCCGTTGCGGAGATCTACCATGGCCTCAAGAAGCTGCTCTCCGAGAAGGGATTGGGGGGCGGCATAGGCGACGAAGGCGGCTTCGCACCCGACCTCGACGATAACGGAGAGGCACTGGCCTTGATGTCACAGGCTGTAGAGAGGAGTGGGTACATTCTAGGAGATCAAATCGCGTTCGCGCTGGACCCAGCGGCCTCCGAATTCTACGAGGACGGTACTTACGAGCTTTCGGGCGAGGGGAAGAGCCTCTCTCGCGAGGAGATGGTCGAGTACTACGTTAGGCTCGTGGATGAGTATCCCATCCTTAGTATCGAAGACGGTATCGCCGAGGACGACTGGGAGGGATGGTCACTTATGACCAGGGAGCTCGGGGAGAGGGTGCAGCTCGTCGGCGACGATCTCTTCGTGACGAACCCGCAGATCCTCGCGCGCGGCATAGAGGAGGGTGTGGCTAACTCAATACTCATCAAGGTCAACCAGATCGGCACTCTTACGGAGACGTTCGAGACGATGGAACTGGCGCACAAGTCAGGGTACACGACCATGATCAGCCACCGTAGCGGAGAGACCGAGGACACGACGATCTC
>JAWWQA010000162.1:0-9818 GCA_033854695.1 Rubrobacteraceae bacterium | reverse complement strand
CCTGCCTATCATTCCAATCTCCCTCTCTAAATTACGTAGGGCTCCTGGGGCCCCTTGTCGCCCCCGGTGTTGAACTGGTGTCTTACATATATGGTGCCATCCTCGCGCACCTCGAAGGCGTAGCTGTACAGATCGCGCGGCGGCGGCCCCGCGACGTACTCGCCGTTGATGTTGTAGATACCTCCGTGGCACGGGCAGAGGAACTCTCCTTCTCCCTCCCGTATGATCCAACGTACCGGACATCCCAAATGAGCGCAGGAGCTGGAGAGAACGTTGAGGCCGCTCTGGATCTCCTCGATCTCGGACTTGGAGAATCCTCCGGTCTTCTGATCCAAAAAGGAGGGACGTAGGCTCTCGCCGGGCCTACCATCTGGAAGGGTCTCGCGCTTCCACGAGACCCAGATGGCGCTCGGCACCACGAAATGCTCGCTGGAGGTGTTGCTCTCCTTTTGGATATCCGGTTTGCCGTAGACCTGATGGACCGGGAAATCCACCTTGAAGTACTTCGGTTGCACCTCCTCCGGCACCTCGCTTACCGGCCCAACCTCGAACCAGTCGTCGGGTCCTGAGGGAACGTCAGACTGCCCCCTGACATCAGTGTCGATGAGCGGGCCTAGAACGAACGCCGCTGGCGGGATGGTTAGGATAGCCCCTACAATCGTCCCGAGGATTCCGAAACCCAGGAAATCTCCTCGAGTTATGGGATCTTTCTGTAGCTCTGCCAATCTCTACGCCCCTTCTAGAAATTCCTCGAAGCTACTTGCCAAACCCGCCCGGTGGCCGCTCGCTCTCCACCGTAAACTGAGGCTGATTATATACAGTGTACGGTGCCCTGGAGTTGGATTTCATGAAGCCCATGTTCAGCGCCGTCACCGCCGCCAAAACCCCCAAAGCCAGCAACACTACCCGGTAGCCTGCCACCGGACTGCCGTACCTGAAGCGCATCCGGCCCCGCAGGTACGTCACCAACGTCCCCAACGTCGCAAGGATCATGACCAAGAGCATCACGTATCGCATGTAGAAGAATGGGAAGTTCGCGATGGCCGACGGCGAGATCGCGTACAGCCCCGCCAATGCTGCTATCAGGCCGAAGAACTGTATGGGTCGCCGGCTACCACGATCCGGATGCCTCCCGGCTCCTATGTACATCGCCACGTTCGACAAGACGAAGAGCCCCACGACCAGTATTAGATTTATGTACAGGAGACTCGAAGTCCCACCTTGGGTGAGCCGTTCGTAGGCGCCGGTGTAGTTCGGATTTGCCGGATTTGCAGGCTCGGCGTACTGCATCGCATAGGCGATAAAGAAGCCCGAGATTGGTTGCACGAGCAGGAAGCCGGTTCCCCAGGTGAGCCCTACCGAGGTTGCCCAGTCGTAGAAGGCCTTGTCCTCCTCCGTCTTGGAACGCATGTACATGAAAGCGCCCCACGCGGCTACGGCGAAGGCCGGCCAGGAGAGGTTGGCGAAGGTGCGGTGAAGGATTATCTCGACGAACATCGGGTTGAAAATTCCTGAAAGCGCTGCCCCGAAGCTGCTTACGTTGCCCTCGGTTATCGGCGCAGCGTTGGGCCCGCCGCCCGTAACCATGAACGTATCGATGCCGGATAGTATGACCATCCAGATCCAGATGAACGCACCCATCGAAAACCCCAAAGCCGCGTGCCGGCGCTTGCTGAGGACGCTGTAACGATCCCACTTGTAGTAGTAGGAGTACATCGCCCACAGCGAGAGAATCATCGAGGCCATCGCGATGACGAGGAAGTAGAAGAAGTGCGTGAACAGCGCCGCCGTGACCCTCGGGTAGAAGCCAACGAGCAAGACCAGGAACAAAACCGCGAACGTGGCTCCGCTCGAGAAGGTAAGGACGTTGAAGCGCACCATGGAGTGAGCGAGGCGATCCATCCGGGGGCTACCGGTGCGCGCCCCCCACGCCTGCAAGACCGGGGCGGCGATTGCGAACCCTACAAACAGCTCCGCGAAGAATATGTGGATGAGCATCGTCACGCCCGTGAAACCCCTCACGCCCCCGGGGAACCTGAAGTTCGAGAAGTCCAACTGGGCCAGGATGGAGTGAAGCTCCGCCGGAGTGGTAACCAAACTCATCTCTTAGTAACTCCTTCTAAGCTTCCTTGGCGCCAACGACGGACCCCCCTCGCTCGTTTGGACCAGCCCGGTGCATGACAGCCTCGCCCACGGCCCGGGGTTGCAGCCGCCCGTCTACTATGTAGTAGGAGGATTCGGAGGCCCCGTGGGCCTGCAGGATCTCCCGGATCGGCCGGATAAGGCGCCGCTCTCCGGTCATAGCGAAGATCAAAACTTTCCCCATCTCGAACTGGTCGTTCCAGGCCCCCGACTCCTCTCTTGGAGCCTGCATGTCCGTGAGTATCGGAACGATCCCGACCCTCGTGAACGTACCGGCCAGAAGGACCGACGCAAGCGAGATGAAGACGATGAACGTCGGCACTCCTATGGAGGGGACGACGATGGCGAAGAACAGCCCGAGGACTAGAAAGGCGACCGCGAACCCCACCGGCACCTCCAGGCCCCGGCGGTCGTCCGGGACCACGATGTAGAGCGTCCCCTCGGGAAACGGCTCGGGCTCATCGGGGTCCTGACGCTTGAGGATGACTATGAGGTCGTCTCTGCTCACACCGAGGTCCCGGATCTCTTTGACCGCCCGGTTGAGCGAGGAGCCATCGTCCACGATCCCTACCAGGGTGTACTCGGTCCTGGCCTCCGTGGGGTTAGCCCCCTCGTAGACTGTCTCCGGTACGTCCCGCCCTTTCTCCAAGCCGCTACCTCCACCTATCTCTCCGGAGGATCTCCGGTCGTCCGGCCGCCGGTCCGAACGCCCTTTTGCCGCGCAATAGCATACCTTGTCGCGTCCCGGCGCACCAGCCCTGACCGCGTCCCGCCGGTATCGCTGTCACATTATTTCCCCACCGCCGGAAGATCGCTGTGAAAGCACGCCTATTTCGTTCCCCGTCAGCGGGTAAAATAAGCGCGATGGACACCCGCGACCAGCACATGCTCCCAGACCACGAGCCCCGCACGCCGGACGAGCATTACGAAGAGCCGGGCCTCGGGACCTGGATCAAACGCAACTCCTGGCTCCTCGTGCGCCTCTTCATAGTCATAGTCTTCACCTTCGGCGCTTCGACCACCGCGGCGAACTTCTCCTACGGCCTGCAAGGCAAGCCGGCAGAGTTGAGCGTCGAGCAGCTAAACCGTGGCGAGCTACCGCTGGGCACGACGCTGGGAGACTACGTGGAGATCACAGGCACCCCAGACTTAGGCACCAACCCCGACACCGGGCAGCCCCGCGTAGGTGTCTCCGCTCGCTACGAGGTCGCCTACTACTACTTCGGCCTCACCGAGACTGGAGATAACCTTCTCGTACAGCAGACTACCAAGCCGGACTTGACGGAGACCGGCGAGCAGGTCTGGCGTGGTAAGCTCGCTACGGTTGGTACCGTGATCTTTCACAACACCACCCAGAGCGGACTCGAGGCGGCAGGCCTGCCCAAAGACGAATCCATCCCTGTCATAGAGACCGGAGACACCCCGGAGTACTATCGACAGATCTTCCCGGCCTACTCAGCAATTATTGGGCTCTGGGTTCTCTCTATCGTCTGGCTCGTCTGGAAGAAAAATAAGCCTTTCCTCGGCCTTTAAAAGCCTTTCAGCTTGTCAGCCGTCAGCTGTTTGCTCCACGGCACTCGAGGCTTCGCGCGAAGCAACGGTAATGGGCATTCCGAGAGACCGGCAAAGGAATAACAGGTACGACGCGCGTTTCGCCGCAGTAGGAGGACAAAAACGCACGGCAGATCCTCCCTCGATCCCCTTGCTGACGGCTGACTGCTAAGAGCTGAGCGCTCAAACGTAGACATCCAGTCCCAGACTAGCTATATTGGGCGTGAGATGGACTTCCATGAAGTAGACCGCCGCTACGCTGAACTTAAGCGGCAACATGACTCTGGCACCCTCAGCACCGAAGAGTTCGAGGCGCAGCTCGAGCAGCTGATGGTCCGGGACGAGCAGGGCCGCCGGTGGACCAAGTCTCGCGAGACCGGTGGGTGGCACTACCAGGACGGCGAGACCTGGGTACAAGGCACACCGCCAAGTTACCAATCGTCACCTCAACCGCCGCCTGGGGAGAGCGCGTCGGTCTTAGGCGGTTTCTTCAGGTTCTCCGAGCGGGGGACGACCTTGCGGACAGAGGTAGTCGCGGGGTTCACTACCTTTATGACGATGGCCTACATCATCTTCGTCAACCCCAATATTCTCGGTACTAACGGTACCGGCCTCTCAATACCGGGCGTGTTCTTCGCAACCTGCATCGCGGCGGCGGCGGCGAGCATCGCCATGGGCCTCTTCGCGAACTTCCCGATCGCCCTGGCCTCCGGACTCGGCCTCAATGCGGTCGTGGCCTTCACCTTGATATTGGGCCTGCAGCTCCCCTGGCAGACGGCGATGGCCGCCGTGATCGTGGAAGGTCTCCTCGTAACCATCCTCGTTCTCACCAACCTGCGCGAACTCGTCATGAACGCCATCCCGCTCGCCTTGAAGTTCGCCATTGCCGTTGGCATCGGGCTCTTTATAGCGTTCATCGGCCTCAAGAACGCCGGCATAGTGGTCGCGGACCCGGTCACGTACCTCAGGCTCGGAAACTTCAGGCAAGGGGCGGTCCTGCTCGCGGTCTTCGGGCTCGTGCTAACGCTAGCGCTCGTTGCCCGCGGCTTCAGAGGTGGCCTCATCATAGGCATCCTCCTCACCGGCGTGGTCGGCATGATCTTCGGGATCGTGCCGCTGCCTGGCGGCGTCGTCAGCTTCAGTTTCGACACCTCCACGATAGGCGGCGGGATTCTGGCATTGCCGGACGTGTTGCTTCTCTCGCTGGTGCCCGTGATCTTCGCCCTGTTCATGACAGACTTCTTTGACACGATAGGCACCGTCATAGCAGTCGGCCAGGAGGCGAAACTTCTGGATGAGCAAGGAAGGCCACCGGGATTAAAGAGGATCCTCCTCGTCGACTCCCTCGCCGCGGTCGGCGGCGGGGCCTTGGGCGCAAGCTCCGTCACTAGCTACATCGAGAGCGGCGCGGGGGTCGCCGAGGGGGGCCGGACAGGGCTGACAAGCGTGGTAGTCGGGATACTCTTCCTGCTCGCGCTGCCGTTCTCGCCCTTGATCTCGGTGATCGGGGGCTCGGTCCCTATCCCCAACCCCGCAGGGGGCCAGGATATCCTCGTCTCCCCCGTCACGGCGCCGGCGCTGATCGTGGTCGGCTTCCTGATGATGACGGCCGTGCGCTTTATACCCTGGGAACAGGCGGACGAGGCGATCCCTGCCTTCCTCACTATCCTGACCCTGCCCTTGACCTTCAACATCTCCTACGGCATCGGCTTCGGGTTCATCTCTTATGTACTCATAAAGCTCGCCCGCGGCAAGCCCGGCGAGGTGCATCCCTTGCTCTACGGCGTAGCGCTCCTCTTCGCACTTGCCTTCCTGATCCCCGAGTAGGAACTCCATCCTCTGGCCCAGTCACGGCCCAGCATGCCCAGAGCAATGGGTTTCATGCAACTTTTCGAGGCGTTTACGGTGCGCGGTGGCAGGGTAGAAGCTTATGAGAGCGCGTAATGAAGCACTAAGCTATATTGTCCGTGCTAATGTGGAAACGTACGATGGCAAGAGGGAGGTGAGAGAACCATAGGTATTCTAACCTGGATCTTGGTAGGGCTCATCGCCGGGATACTGGCCAAGGTCGCCATGCCTGGCCCGGATCCCGGAGGAATAATCCTGACCATCATCATTGGCATCGTAGGGGCCCTTATCGGTGGCTTCGTAGTCAACAGGCTTTTGGGTGGGCCTGATGTAACGGGCTTCAACCTGCCGTCGATCCTGGTGGCAACTTTGGGTGCCATTATCCTTCTAGCTTTATACCGCTTGATCACGCGTCGAGCGGCAACATAGAGTTCGGGTGTGCTTTATAGCCAGGCGTTGGCAGAGCAGATTAGACAAGTATCTTTAAGGAAGGGAGCACGGAAGCATGAGTGAACAGAGGACCCAGCAGCCGGGTGACAGCCCGCTTCGGACGGAGCGTGGTGGCACCAGGATAGAGGACAGCGTCGTGCAGAAGATCGCCGGCATCGCCGCACAGGAAGTCGAGGGCGTGCGGATGGGCGGCGGCACTACCCAGGCACTCGGCGGGATCTTGAGCAGCGTGACCGGCGGCAGCGCGGGCGGCGCCAGCCAGACTCGCGGAGTTTCTGTGGAGGTCGGCGAGGTAGAGACCGCAGTCGACGTTACGCTTACGGTCGAATACGGCAAGCCCATCCCCCAGGTCGCCGAGGCCGTGCGCAAGAACATAATCAACCGCGTCGAGAACCTTGTTGGCCTCAACGTTACGGAGGTCAACATCGCGGTCAACGATGTGTTCTTCCCGCAACAGGAGCAGGAACAGGAGCAGGAGCGGCGCCTGCGCGAGCTCGAGCAGCAGCGGCAGGCCGAGCACGAGCAGAGAGTCCGGTAGGAACCGGGAAGGCGAAAGAAAGGTAGACGAGACTCACTTTGGACGACGACCTGCGACTTGCAAGGGCTGTGTCCGAAGCGGCCCTCACTACCGATGGGGTTTACTCTTTGGGTACCGGGCGCTACGTCGAGGCCGCGACCTACGGCCCAGGCGCGAAGGTGAGTGGGGTGGTGGTTGACCCAGACGAAGTGAGGGTACACATCGTGGTCCGGTACCCGCTCGCCGAGCCGATACCGGCCCTCGCCGAGCGCGTCCGCGAACGGGTAACCCCGAGCGTGGGAGGCCGGGCTACGACGGTGGTCGTCGAAGATCTCAAGGTGGTGCACGATGAGAGCCTTTAACAGGATAGTGGTCATCCTGCTCCTCGCCGGGCTCTTCGCTCTCGGAGTAGCTACGGTCGTCTACGCCTTGGATATAGATCCCTACCGGCTCGAGGACTTTGTCCGTACCTTGGGGCTCGACAACTTTTACCAGGGCTTGCGCAACTACGTACAGAATGTGGAGAACGGTAAAATAGACGCGTTCGACGTCGTTGTGCTGGGCCTCATCGCGCTTCTGGGGCTCGTGCTACTCATCCTCGAGCTCAAACCCCGAACCCCTCGGAGGGTACGGATGCAGAGCGGAACATACATCACCAGGAGCGCCGTCGAGAACGAGGTCGCCACCGCCGCCGAGCAGGACCCCGAGGTACTCCAGTCGAACGTGAGCATTAAAGCCCAGAGGAGACCAGGAGCGAAGGTCAACGTCAGAGCCAGTATCAGACCCGGGGAGGATGCCCGGAGCATCCAGTCGAAGGTGCGGGACCAAGTGCAACAGCACCTGGCCAGGGTAGGGATCCCGGTCAGCAACCTCAAGGTGCGAATCTTCGAGTCTGACCCGCGCGAGACGAAGACGAGGGTGAAGTGAACGCTCTCAACCGCCTGATCATGCTAATCATAGCCCTGCTCTTGATCGCCGTGCCGGTGCTGCTGCTCCTGGTCGGCTTCGGTGTCCTCTCCGGCGATCAGATAAACATGTACACCGGCTACCGGAGAGCGCTCGACTCTTTGGGCATACTCCTCTCCGCCTCCGATTTCGGCATTAGGACTCATGTCGTGGTTGGGCTCATCGGAGCCCTCGTGGCGCTCGTAGCTCTGCTCCTCCTTTTGCGGGAGATCCCACTCGGGCGTCGGGTTGCACGGAGGGCGCTCATCGAAGATGTCCCGGGACGGGAGACCGCTATCACGTCGAGTGCCGTGCGCCAGCTCGCGGAGAGCGCAGCCCGGGAGGTCGGGGCCACCTCCCCCATCTGCTACCTGGCCTCCAAGAAGCGCAGCTACGATATAGCCTGCAACATCCAGGCACCGAGGTCGCAGAACTTTGTCGAGCTCGCTACCCGCGCCCGGAACAACATCCGTCAGGTGCTCGAAGAGCAGCAAGTGCCATTAAAAGACGTCGAAGTCACAGTGCAGGGAACTGCACCTCGAGGATAAGGGAGGGAAATGGTTACCTGGACCAATAAGCAGTGGGGGGCTGTGATCGGGGCCGTGGTCCTGCTGGTGATAGTATGGCTGGGCATCAGCGCAGCTGCTCTCGTCATCCTAGGCGGGATCGTCGGCTATTTTATCGGCAGCTTTTTGGATGGGGAGCTCGACCTCTCAGACGTCCAGCGCCGCGCCCAGCGCAGAAGATAGTCACAGCTTCGCCCCCCACCATAAGATGTTCGTGCCATATTTTCTACCGTTTATGATGCCGGTCTATGAAGGAAGAGCTGAGAGAAATTCTGGACGCGGCGCTCGCGGCGGCGGAGCCTGGGAAGACGGTACGCCGGTTCTTGAGCGCTGAGGACGGGCGTGTGACCGTCGGAGAAGAGTCTTTAGAACCGCGGCGCATCTTCGTGCTGGCAGTGGGCAAAGCCTCGGGGCCGATGGCCCGGGCAGCCGGGGAGGTTCTCGGGAAAGCGTTGAGCAGCGGCCTGTGCGTGATCAAAGCCGGAAACGAGGAGCCTCCCGCACCTTTCGAGACCATCGCAGCAGGCCACCCGGAGCCCGACGAAGGCAGCGTCCGCTCGGCCCAAAGAGTGGAGGAGTTCCTGGACGGGCTCGAGGACGGGGACCTCTTGCTGGTCCTCGTCTCTGGGGGAGCGTCGGCGCTCCTGGCAGACGCGGCATCCGGCATCACTCTCGTAGACCTCAAACGGCTCACCAACTCGCTCTTGAGGAGTGGCGCGGAGATAGGTGAGATCAACGCCGTGCGCAAACACGTCTCGATTTTGAAGGGTGGCAACCTGGTCCGGCGAGCCGCTCCCGCCCGGGTCGTAGCCCTCCTGCTCTCCGATGTCGTCGGCGACGATCCCTCTTCCATCGGCAGCGGTCTCACCGCTCCGGATCCGACAACGCTCGAGGATGTCTCGAGGATTTTGGAGCGCTACGAGATCGAACCGCCTCAAGGCATCATAGATCACCTCGAGAAGGGCCACGAAACCCCCAAACCCGACGACGCTGCCTTCGAGAAGCTAACGAACCTCATCGTGGGCGGCGGTCTCCTGACGGCGGAGGCTGCCGCCGAAAAGGCTCGGGAGTTCGGCTACGATCCTCTCCTGCTCTCTACGTACTTCACGGGGGATGCCCGGAACGTCGCCAGCCTGCACGCTGCAATCGTGAAGGAGGTTCTGGAGAGCGGCAACCCTCTGCCCCCGCCATGTGCAATCGTCACCGGCGGGGAGGCGACGGTCGTGGTACGCGGAGAAGGCACAGGTGGTCCCAACCAGGAGTTTGCGCTGGCTCTGGCCGTTGGGCTGGAGGGCGGCGAAGGCTGGGCAGCCCTCGCCGTGGACACCGACGGCAACGACGGACCCACGGACGCCGCGGGGGGTCTCGTGACCGGTGAGACCGCGGCCGCTATCCGGGAGAATGGTGTGGACCCGACCGAAGCCCTCGACCAGAACCACTCGTACGGTGCGCTCCAAGCCGGTGGCGCGCTCGTCTCCACTGGTGCCACGGGCACTAACGTCAATGACCTGCGAGTGGTGCTCATCTCCGGCGAGACGCATCATCTGTAGTTGTAGTGAGAAGTTCTCTCGTAGACCGGGACGGCCCGGGTAAGTATCCTTACTTACCATGAGCGAGACGGCTTGGGAGCAGCTTGAGAGTTGGAACTGGGACCCGGGCACGGCCGCGATTCTTACAGACATCGACGGGGTGCTCGCCCCCATAGTCCCGACCCCAGACATGTCGGAGGTACCCGAGGAGTTGCGGGATCTCTTGCGACGCTTGAGCGGAAAGTACCGTGTCGTGGCCGGTATCAGTGG
>JAWWQA010000161.1:0-6987 GCA_033854695.1 Rubrobacteraceae bacterium | reverse complement strand
GGCGGCGATCGGTAAGAAGCGAGAGGCTCGCGGGCTCGAGCACCCGCACGGAGCGCACGATGCCATCTCCACCCCGGTTCTTGCCAGCACCGCCGGAATCGTAGATGAGCTCGTAGCGCTCGACGCGCATAGGGTACTCTATCTCGAAAGCCTCAGTCGGAGTGTTCAGGGTGTTGCTCATGCCGACATGGACACCGGAGGCGCCAGGCCCTCTCGCGCTGGCACCCTGGCCGCCGCCGATGGTCTCGTAGTAGGTCCAGCCTGGACCGCCGATTATTGTGTTGTTCATCGTCCCTTGACCCTGTGCCGGAAGCATGTCGGAGGCGAAACTAGAGAAGGCCGCGAGGACGGCGTCGGCGATACGGTTGCTCGTCTCGACGTTCCCGGCCACGACTGCTGATGGGCTCTTCGCGTTGACGAGGCTTCCCTCCGGGGCCTTTATTTCTAGAGGCGCGTAGGTGCCGGCGTTGGCGGGGATACCTTTGGGCAGGAGGACACGCAGGGCGAAGTAGCAGGCCGAGCGCGTCACCGGCAGCGGGCAGTTCACGTTGCCTTCAACCGCGTCGGCGGTGCCGGTGAAATCTATGGTCATGGAGTCGTCTTCTATCGTGACGGTCGCCTTGATCCGGATATCCTCGTCCGTCGTGCCGTCGCCCTCCAGGAAGTCCTCAGCGGTGTATTCGCCGTCCGGGAGTTCTCGGATCGCCTCGCGAGTGCGTTTTTCGGTGTAGGAGATGACCTCGTCGAAGGCGGCGAGTACGGTGTCCTTGCCGCGGCGTTCCATGAGTTCTCTGATGCGCTCCTCTGCTATGTTGTTCGCTGCTATCTGGGCGCGCAGGTCACCGCGCCTGAGGTCAGGTGTGCGTACGTTAGCCAGGAGGAGGTCGAGCACGTCCTGTACGTACTCACCGCCGTGCACCAGTCGGACCGGCGGGATGATGATGCCCTCCTGGTAGATCTCTCGCGAGTCGCTCGGCATCGAGCCGGGGCGCATCCCGCCTACGTCTGAGTGGTGCGCGCGCGTCACGGCGTAGCCGACGATCTCACCATCTTCGCCGGGTGCGACGGTGGAGACGAGCGTTATGTCCGGCAAATGCGTCCCACCGGAATACGGGTCGTTGATCGCGAAGACGTCACCTGGCTCGGGGTCCCGGCTCATTACCGCCGCCACCGCCTCCGGCATCGCGCCGAGGTGAATCGGGATGTGCTCGGCTTGGGCGACCATCCTGCCGCGTTCGTCGAAGAGCGCCGTCGAACAGTCGCGGCGCTCCTTGATGTTCGAGGAGTATGCCCCCCGGATCAAAACCGCCCCCATCTCCTCGGCAATTCCCGCGAGCGCACTCGCCAACACCGAGAGAGTTACGGGGTCCAGACGTCCGTCGTTCATTCCTTCTCCAAAACTATGGTCCCCACGCCGTCTACCGCACCTCGCCAGCCAGGGCGGACGACGCAGGTGGCCTCCTTGAACTCCACGATCGCAGGCCCCACCACCTCAGAGCCCTTCCCCATCCGCTCGCGGTCCAGGACCAGCACTTCTTGCCACTCGCCATCGAAGTTGGCCTCCCGGCGTCCCGACTCTGCCTCGCCCTCCGCGGGCGGTTCCTCCGGCTCCGGTTTCTCGACCGGCACGGTGGCGATGAGGCGCACGTTTACCAACTCGACCCTTTCGTTGTCCATCCGGTAGCCATAGCGCTGGTCGTGAGCTGCATGGAAGCGCTCCTCCAGCTTCTCTAAAGAGTCGGCCTCTACGGTGAGTTCGAAGGACTGGCCCCGGTAGCGCAGGTCCGCCCGGCGGGTGTACTTTGGGTCTTCGAGGTCTTCCGCGGCCGTGCTCTCCATGTCTTCGAACTTCTGCTCGTATTCCCCTTCGTCCACCTCCTCGAGATCTACGAGGTACGGGCGCACGTAGTCGTGTCTGAGGTCGGAGATGGCAAGCCCCAGGGCGCTCAAGACGCCGCCTGCACGGGGTACGAGTACTGTCTCCATGCCGAGCTCTTCAGCCAGAGCGCAGGCGTGCATTCCGCCCGCCCCCCCGAAGGCCAGGAGGGCGAATTCCCTGGGGTCGAGGCCACGCTCGACACTGATCACACGCAGCGCCCGCGTCATCTCCGCGTTCGCCACCCGCACCACTCCTAAAGCCACCTCCTCTAGGTCGAGGCCCAGCTTCTCGCCCAGAGCTTCGAGGGCCTTCTCCGAGAGTTCGCGCTTTAACACCACCTCACCACCGAGTTCGGCCCTGTCCGCGAGGTAGCCCAGAAATAGGTTCGCGTCCGTGACGGTCGGTTCCTCGCCCCCCGCGTCGTAGGCGGCGGGCCCGGGCTCGGCGCCTGCGGAGTGAGGCCCGACGCGTAAAGCGCCGCCTGCGTCCGCCCAGGCGATGGAGCCCCCGCCGGCGCTCACCGTGTGTACGTCCACCATGGGGAGCTTGATCGGGACACCCGCTATCACCGTCTCCGTAGTCGTCTGCGCCTCGCCTTCGATGACGGGCGCCACGTCCGTGCTGGTTCCGCCCATGTCAAAGGTGAGCAAGTCCCGGTAACCGCCCAAATCTCCGATATACGCCGCCCCCACGACCCCGCCCGCCGGTCCAGAGAGCACACAGCCTGCGGCGTCCGCGATAGCGTCTTCCACCCGCACGACCCCGCCCGAGGACTGCATCACCAGCGGGCTCGACACGCCGGCCTCCTCGGTCTTCCCGGCCAGGTTCTTCAGATAAGCGGCGAGCTTCGGCGCCAGGTATGCATCGGCGGCGGTCGTAGAGAACCGCTCATACTCCCTGAACTCCGGCAACACCTCGCTCGAGAGCGAGACGTGCACGTCTGGCAGCGTCTCCTTCAGCGCCTCGCCTATCCGCTTCTCGTGCTGCGGATGCATGAAGGCGAAGAGGAGGCACACCGCGACCGCCTCCACCTCCGCTTCTTTGATGGCAGAGACAGCTTTCTCCAGGCTCTCTTCGTCCAGCGCTGTTATTTCGCCCTCCGGCCCCATCCGCTCTCTGACCGTGAAGCGCAGTTCGCGCGGAACGAGAGGGGGAGGACGGTCCTGGGTAAGGTCGTAGAGGGATGGGCGATTCTGGCGCGCAATCTCCAGGATGTCCCGGAATCCTTCCGTCGTTACGAGCGCTGTCCGGGCACCACGGCGTTCCAGCAGAGCATTCGTCGCCACCGTCATCCCGTGGGCGAGGGCGACCACGGCGTCGGGCTCGACCTCTGAAGTGTCTATGGCATTCATCACGCCTTCGGATTGGTCCTTGGGTGTCGAGGGGACCTTCGCCGTGACCAGCGTGCCCTCTTCCGAGAGTGCTACCAAGTCAGTGAACGTGCCGCCTACGTCCACCCCGAGTCGTGTCTCGCTCACGCGCTGCCCGCCCCCTCTAGCCTTGCTCGGCGGCGGTTCGACGCTGCCCCAATTGCTCGGTCGCGAACTCGCCTCCCTGGTACGTCTCCGCGGCTACGAGCACGGACACGAAGGTTATGATGCATAACAAGACCATCCACGCGACCACCGGCCAGAACTGGCCGCCCGTGGCACCGACCAGGTAGATGCTGATGAGCGGCCCGGCTCCACCGCCGATGATGGAGGCCAACTGGTAGCCGATGGAGACCCCGCTGTACCGGACCCGCGTGCCGAAAAGTTCGGCGAAGTAGGCGGACATCGGGCCGTACATCGTGGCGTGCGCGATGGAGAGCGCGAGCACGCTAGCGAGCACCACGAGCATCGTCGATCCGGTTTGGATCATCAGGAAGTAAGGGTAGGCGAGGATCAGCAAGAGCACCGTGCCGCTCAGGAAGATAGGCCGCCGACCGTAGCGGTCTGAGACCACACCAAAGGCGGGGATGGTGAAGATCTCAATGGCGGAGGCTACCGCGATCCCTAGCAGAATCACCCACCTTTCCAAGCCCAGGGTCCTGGTCGCATAGTCGAGTATGAATATGGTGAAGACATAGAAGCTTCCGTCGCTGGCGACGCGTGCCCCGATCGCCAGCAGCACGTTCTTCGGGTAGTTGCGCAAGACGTCCATTATCGGCATCTGGGCCTCTGTATGGCTCTCCTGGACCTCACTGAACGCTGGCGTCTCAAGGAGGCGCAACCTGATGAAGAGTCCGACGCCGACCAGGATGATGCTCAGCAGGAACGGGATGCGCCAGCCCCAGTCGAAGAATTGCTCCTCGGTAAGTAACGATGCCATGCCGAAGAAGACTCCGTTCGCGAGGAGGAGTCCCGCCGGAACGCCCATCTGTGGCCAGCTCCCGTAGTAGCCTCGCCTGTTCTCGGGAGCATACTCCACGGCCATAAGGGCCGCCCCGCCCCACTCGCCACCGACACCGAGGCCCTGGACTATGCGCAACACCACGAGCAGTATCGGAGCCAGGAGCCCGATCGTCTCGAACGTGGGTAGGACGCCTACCAGGAACGTCGCTATGCCCATCATGTTCAGCGTGAGGACGAGCATCGCCTTGCGACCGAGCTTGTCGCCGAAGTGGCCGAAGATTACGCCCCCTAAGGGCCGGGCGGCGAAGCCAACCGCGAAGGTGGCCACAGACGATAAGGTAGCCGCGAGCGGGCTGAAACTCGGACTGAAGAATAGCTGACCGAAGATCAGGGTGGCCGCCGTTCCGTAGATGAAGAAATCGTACCACTCGATGGCCGTTCCTATAAAGCTCGCCGCGAGAACCTGTCTAACGTCTGACGTCCGAGCAGTATCTTCTCCATCCAACGTATCCATGATTACCTCCTGCCCCAAAACCGCAAAAAGCGTTCCTACTTTACAGAAACATTCCCTCTTCCTGCAAAAAGTATACGGTTTGAGCATCCTTTCCACCTTAATGCCCATTTAAATGGCAACTGACCCACTAGTGAAGGGAGCTCCATGGCTGAGTTTGGAAACTCCGAGAAGCCCCCTTGTCGGAAGTTCGGCGAATAGAGGTAACGGCAGTTCCTTAGCACTCTAGGCGCAAGCCCTAAGGGCGCTGCAAACGATCCTAGACGAGAGCTTATGCTAGACTTGGGAGGGTAACAGCAACACTTTGGCTGTCTTTCACAAGCCTTCACTGGTGCGTTAGGCGGTGGGAAGGAGCAAGTGAATGACGCGAGTCACTGTACGTATCGAAGGACACTACGAGGTCCATGAAGCCCCCTTTAGCAGGTCCTATGAGTGGCACCCTGCCTCCCTCACACTGGTATGTGACTGCGGAGAGGAATTGTCCCTGACCGGTGCCAGCACCACCCCCACCTGTCGGTGCGGCGCAGACCATAGCGCCCTTATTAACGACATTCAAGAGCGAGAAGCTCAGCTACGCCAAGCAGTCGCTCACCCCTGGCGTCACGAGATCAAAGAACAGGCGGAACAACACCTACGGGACGAAGATGCTTGCCCTGAGGGCTCCCCCTGGCGCTACAACGACGTTACGACGGGCTTGATGGATGATGATGAAGAGAGATGGAAGAAGGCTCGGGAACAGTAACTCCGGCCCTTTTTCTGCTCGCTGGGCTCTGAGTAGCACAGTGAAGAGGTTTTCTCTGCGCTACTCGTGAATAGAGCCAATCCGCTTCTTAGCTCTAGGCCGTGTGTTATGTGGGCTTGAAAAACACCTATTGGACGGGAGTTGCCAGGTGGGGCCCTAATTCGTCGCTAAAGTCCCGTCCACGCTAGCGGGGGGTAGAATACCCGTAGTGGGGAAGACAGAGCCCCACGGAAGGGGAAGTCCATGCACCACGACCAGACCGTGTCCGCCATGGCAAAAGAGGTCCTCGTGCGCCAAGCAAAGATCCGCGCCGAGCAGGCTAAGGAACCACTGGGGAAGGCGTTAGCCGCTGTCCTTGAGACTGAAGCTGGGCGCCAGCTACGAGTCCTATGTGAAGGTCCGCACCACGACGAGAGGGCGGAATGGTGGCAGGAGGAGCTTCCGCGGAAACGGACCAAGGAGCGTAAGCGATCCCGACAAGAGGAGTGTATTCGAGCCCGACAAGAAGCCGCTTGGGCGATGTTTATGCAAGCAGAACTGCGCGAGCTGGAGCTGCGAAAGGACGGCCAGCTCGCTAGGTTGCTGGGTGAACCGCTGCCGGGGGAACAACCAGCGGCAGTGCTGCAACTGGCTTCTGAGGACCGGAGACAAGCAGAGGAAGGGGTGGTGGCGCTCATGAGCAACGGTAAGGTGTACTACAAGCATTTAGAAGAGCTCTCAGAGGAGGACATGGCGGCTAGGGTTGCGGCCAAGAGGTTACGGACGACATGGCTCAAGGAGCGGCAAGAAGACAGGTGGTATGGTCGCGGGACTGGTTACCTGTAGTATCCAGAACGCCTGCACAACTCCAGCTGCCGTCTCAGTGCATGGCAGGTTAGACGCGGTCACGTATGGGGAGGTCTGATACCGCTCAATCCTCACCAACGCAGAAGCCTAGAGAACTGGATGCGTATGAAGGCAATCATCCAATGCCCTGTGCTTGTGGTAACGATAAATGGGGATTCGCTGGGGCCTACTACCTCAGAGCACTCTTGGAAGCGGGTGAGGAAGACCTTACTGAAGGCGGGGGGGTAGTGAAAGTCTCGTGCGACAATTGTGGGTACGTGATGCTCTTCGATGCCGAGAAGCTGGGCATCCGCGGTTTGTGGGACCAGAGGAGGAACTTGTAGTTCTGATGGAGATTATTCTACCTGTAACGAATTCGGTGAGGAAGAGAGCTGGCGGCGGACACGATCACGATCCGGCGTATCTGATGCGCGTGCATGGCGGCGATGACGTTGTCCACAGAATCGGCCATGAGGTGGGGCGGACTCACCGGCTTGGCCCCAGGGCGAGTCGAAGGCCCGGGCGTTGTTCAACACGACTACGACGCCGCTGACGCCCTGCATGGCGGCATTTACGTCGGCGAAGGACTCTGCGGTGCCAGTGATAGCGGTCAGATTCGGCCGCGTCTCGAGTTTGCCGGGGTTACGGACGAGTGCAGTGACTTCATAGCCACTTGAGAGCGCTGTGTCCACGATGT
>JAWWQA010000160.1:0-4932 GCA_033854695.1 Rubrobacteraceae bacterium | reverse complement strand
GAAAGAGACAGTCCTCGGTACCCGCGAGAGCCCCGACGCCGGGCTCCGCCCCCTCGAAGACGTCGACGTGACCGTCCGTTCCGAGCGTCCACCTGAGCGCGGCGAACTCCTCGAGGCCGCCCGCGGTATAAGCGGCGTCCTAGCGACCCTTACCGAGAAGATAGACGGCGAGTTCATGAAAGCCGCCGGGGACGATCTCAAGGTCGTCGCCAACATGGCCGTCGGTTACGACAACGTGGATCTAGAAGCCGCAAAAGAGCGCGGCATCGTCGTAACCAACACTCCTAGCGTCCTCGACGAGACCACCGCCGACACCGCCTTCATGCTGCTCCTCGCGGCGGCGCGCCGCCTGGGCGAGGGAGAGAGGATCGTGCGGGCCGGCAAGTGGGAGGCCTGGGGGCCCAAGATGCTCATCGGACCCGACGTATGGGGCAAGAAGCTGGGTATAGTAGGGTTTGGCAGGATCGGGCAAGCCGTCGCCCGCCGCGCGAAGGGCTTCGGTATGGAGATCCTCTACACCGGCCGCTCCCGCAAAGAAGAAGCCGAAAGCGAGTTCGGGGCTCGATACTTCGAACTCGACCAGCTGTTAGAGACCTCGGACTTCGTCTCCTTACATACTCCCCTAACAGAGGAGACCACGCACCTCATAGGAGCGCCCGAGCTGGAGAAAATGAAGCCAGAGGCCGTCCTCGTCAACACCTCGCGCGGACCGATCATCGACGAAACGGCACTTGCGGACGCGCTCGCTGAGAGGCGTATCTTCGCTGCCGGGCTAGACGTGTACGAGGAGGAGCCGAAGGTACATCCGAAGCTCCTCGAACTCGAGAACGTCGTCCTCGCGCCGCACATCGGGAGCGCTTCCATCGAGACTCGCGACAAGATGGCGGCGACAGCAGGAGAGGACCTTAGGGCCGTGTTGCGAGGCGAGCAGCCCAAGAATCCGGTGGACTCGTAGTATCGTGGCTTATGCCATGGCCTCCCAGAGCAGACGACCATACTCCCCTCTCTTGAGGAGGCATTCGGCTTCCCTCTGCACCTGCCTGACCCGCTCTCTGGAGATGCCCAGCTCTCGGGCAAGCTCGGCGAGGGTCGCCTTTTCCCGGTCGTCGAGACCGTAGCGGCGTACCAGGACGTAGCGCGTCCGCTCGGGCAATCGTTCGACAGCCACCCGCAACCCTAGGGTCTCCATCTCCATTATTACGGTGTCCGCGGTGCCCGGAGTCTGCTCGTCCTCCACCAGGTCCCCCAGTTCTGTTGCTCCCGGCTCGGAGTCGAAGGTTTTATTGAGGCTGGTCACCTCCGTCGCCGCCTCTAGAGCCGTTCGCACTTCCTCGCTGGCCCACCCGAGGCGTTCGGCGACCTCCTCCTCAGTCGGTTCTCGTCCGAGCTCTACGGAGAGCTCGCTCACGGCCCGGAAGGTCTTTCTCATCCTCTCAGCCATATGGACGGGGACACGGATCGTACGCCCCTTGTCCACGACCGCCCTTTGGACGGCCTGCCTTATCCACCAAATTGCGTAGGTCGAGAAACGGTATCCCATCTCGGGATCGAACTTCTCGACGGCCTTCATCAAGCCTATGTTGCCTTCCTGGATCAAATCCTCGAACGGCAACCCCATTCCTCGGTACCTCTTGGCGACGGACACCACCAGCCTCAGGTTCTGCTCGATGAGCCTCTGGCGGGCGCTTTCATCACCGGTCCTGGCAGCCTTGGAGAGTCCTATCTCCTCCTCGCATGTCAGGAGTTCACTCTGCCCTATGTAGGAAAAGTATCCCCGCAAAAGTTCCGGTGTTTCAGATTCTCCCTCCTGATAACGACTCGCGTGTTTGGACATCTGCCGTTTGATCTCCTTTCTTGCTGTGGTAGTTTTCGAAGGGTCAGGTTTCTTCAGTACGCTCCGCGGACTAGGGCTCCTCCCCGGATCCACTCTCCCGGCCGGACCTCGTAGCCAGGGCCGATGATGCACTCCTCCAGGTATGCTCCGCTCCCCACCGAAGAGCCAGGTAAGAGGACGCTCCGTCTCACGGTTGCTCCTTCACTCACCAGGCAGTCCTTTCCAACCGCCACGACCCCGGAGAGGCTCGCCCCCCGGCCAACCACAGCCTTCGGACCGACAAAGGCGTAACCCTCTATAAGTCCATAGACAGACGGATGGATCCGGGCCTCCTCCGAGATCCACAAGCCCTTGCCGCACCACTCGCCGGGCACCTCAACTGCCACCCGCCCTGAGAGCGCATCGTGCTGGGCTGCCCGGTAGGACTCAAGCGTGCCGATGTCCGACCAGTAGAAGTCTCCCTGGTCGAACCCTACAAGCTTCTCCCCGGACTCAAGGAGCAACGGGAAGACGTCCCTGGCGAAGTCGAAGAAGGTCTCGTTGGGGATGTAATCAAGGACCTCTGGCTCCAGGATGTAAATGCCGGTGTTGGCCAGGTTGCTTACGGCTTCATGGGGCTTGGGCTTTTCCTGGAACCTCAAGATGTTCTTCTCAATGTCCAGCTCGGCCACCCCGTACTGTGAGGTGTCTTCGAGGTGCTTTAGCGCCAGCGTAGCGATTGCTCCCTTCTCCTTGTGGAAGGAGACCAGCTCGCGTATGTCTACGTCGGTCAGGGCGTCGCCCATGATCACCACGAACGTCTCGTCGAAACGGTCGGCGATCCGCTTGACTCCTCCGGCCGTCCCCATCAGCTGCTCCTCGCAAGTGAAGTTGATTGGGGTGGCGTTGACCCGGGCCTCTTCCCTGTGGGAAGCGAGGATGATGTCGGCCAAGTAGTGCACGTTGACGTGGATCTCCTCGACGCCCGTCCTCTCTAGAAGCTCGAAGATGTGCTGGAGCATCGGCTTGCCTGCGATGGGGGCTATAGGTTTTGGGATCACGCCCGTGAGCGGGAAAAGCCTCGTGCCCTTCCCAGCTGCCAAAACCATCGCTTTCATCTCGACCTGCCTCTCTCACGGTGTACTCGTACCGTTCTCTGCATCGTGGCCAATTGCCTCCGGCTTACCCCGCTGCGCTCTCGAGCATCTTGAGCTCGACCAACCCTGCCAGCGTGGCAGCATCCCGGGCGAAGAACGCCTCGGGCTCGATCGGGTGTACGTTGGCGCCGGGGTAGTAGGCATTCACTATGCCTACGGCGCGGCGGATGCTTTAGGTCCGAATCGCCACCCCAAAACGAGCGATGTAGTTACCTCAATCCAATGCTTCGATCATGCGCCGTCCTCTTCTCCCTCTCGCCCAACTTACGGGCAGCGACGGTCGCCTCGGCTATGAGCCGCAAAGACTGAGCACGATGAGCGGCATCCAGGGCATCGCGAGACCTGCGTCTGGAAAGCCGGCGGCGCAGGCGCTCCGCTCGCATCCTCAAGAGCCCTTTCACATCCTGTAGGGCAGTGGAGGCCACGTCGACCCGGCTGTCGAGGTCCTCGATCCAGTCGACCGGCAGCTCCGAGATGCGATGGCCCTGTTCCTCCGCCAGGAGCAACAACTCGGTGTCGAAAAACCACTCGCCATCCTCGACTTGTGGCAGCAGCTTCTGGGCTACGCTGCGTTTTACCGCCTTAAAGCCGCACTGCGCGTCTGAGAAGCTGTTGCGGAACAGCAACTTTATCAACAGGTTGTAGCAGCGTGAGATCGCCTCGCGCTTCCACTGGCGTGTCACCATCGCGCCCCTGAGGAGGCGCGACCCGATGGCCACGTCGCTGTGCCCGGTCGCAAGCGGAGCGACCAGCGGCAGGAAGGACCACAGGTTGGTCGAGAGGTCCACATCCATATAGGCGACGACGTCTGCCTCGGAGGCCGACCAGGCCGCCTTCAGCGCCCGCCCGCGCCCTTTCTCTTCCAGGTGCAAGACGGAGACGCGAGGGTAGCGCGCGGCGAGCCCCTCAGCCACGGCGAGGGTAGCGTCTGTAGAAGCGTTATCGGCGATGACGACCGACCAGCGGTAGGGGAAGTAGGTCTCCAGGTAGCTACAGAGGGCAGGTATGCTCTCCGGCAGGGCGTCCTGCTCGTTGTAGACGGGGACGACGACTTCTACGCTGACCTGCTGGTACGGTAACGTGTCGTCACGCTTTGGGATCGATGCTCTAACCATGAATTTCCCACCTCTCTTTAGTAGATTGGTTGCCGTTGCGAGCGAAGACATAGAAGACGAAGCCAAAAACGACGATGCTCCAGTAGTTGATGAGGCGGAAGAGCAGGGTAACGGCACTAGCGGTGGTGGCATCCAACCCCAGCCACCCGAGCATGAGCACCATGCCCGCCTCCGTGAAACCAAGCCCCCCCGGCGTGAAGGGTACCGTCGAGAGCAGCGAGGCTGCGAGCGCGACCACCAAGGCGCCTGCTACCGAGACCGGGGCGCCAAGAGCCGCTGTCGTTGCGTAGAGCGCCGCCCCTTCGATGACCCAACCGGCCGTGGAGTAGGCGACGAGCCGCGGGAGTCGGTGGAACGAGTTGATAACGCCGTGCTCGAGGCGGGAGTAGTGGGCGTGGAGGCGTTTAGGCAGGATCCGCTCGAATGCCCACCTAAAGCGCTGCAAGGCGAGCAACCCGACGATCCCGACGGCCGAGATGATCAGGCCGGCAGCTAGCGCCTGCGCGGCTTCCGTCGGTAGTGATCCGCCGAAGACAATAAGCACGCCTGCCCCCATCATCGCCGCCAGCACCACGAGATCCAGGAGCCGCTCTGCAAGGACGGTGCCGAGTGTGACCGCGAAAGAGACGCCCGCCGACTTCTTCAACAGGTAGCCGCGGTAGGCGTCCCCGAGTCGCGCCACGGTTACGCAGTTGGCGAACCAGGCGAGGTACATTATTCTGGTCAGGCCTAAGGTCGAAGGCATAGGGCGTCCGACGGTACCGTCATAACCGACGTTACCGAGCAGCGTCTCCCACCGCAGCGCACGCAAGGGGAATGAGCAGTAGAAGATCGCGAGAGCAAGCGC
>JAWWQA010000159.1:0-6786 GCA_033854695.1 Rubrobacteraceae bacterium | reverse complement strand
CAAATCCTCCCGCACCATCTCGACAATCCGCAGGCCCGTCGCATAGGCCATCTTCCCGCGCTCGCCATAGGGCGCCGGAATCGCCGCGCACCCGGGCAGAGACAGGCCGAGCACCTCAGCCACGGCGTTCATGGTTGAGGCCGTCCCCATGGTGTTGCAGTGGCCGGCCGACTTCGCCGACGCCAACGCCGTGTCGAAGAACTGCTCCTCGTCGATCAGGCCGGCGGCCAGCCGGCGACGGCTTTTCCAGATGACCGTCCCCGAGCCGACCAGCTCCCCTTCGAACCAGCCATCGAGCATCGGCCCGCCAGAGAGCACGATGGCGGGAATATCCACCGTCGAGGCGGCCATGATACCGGACGGCGTGGTCTTGTCGCAGCCGGTGGTCAGCACCACAGCATCGAGGGGATAGCCGTAGAGGGTTTCCACCAGCCCCAGGTAGGCGAGGTTGCGCTCCAGCGCGGCGGTCGGCCGGAAGCAATTCTCGAAGAGCGGGTGGACCGGGAACTCCATCGGGATCCCGCCGGCGTCGCGGATCCCGTCGCGCACGCGACGCGCGAGCTCCAGATGGATCCGGTTGCAGGGCACCAGGTCGTTGCCGGTCTGGGCAATGCCGACGATCGGCTTGCCCGAGCGCAACTCCTCCGGCGTAAGCCCATAGTTCATGAAGCGCTCGAGGTAGATAGCGGTCTGGTCTATGCGGGCAGGATCGTCGAACCAGTCGCGCGAGCGGAACCGGCGCGCAGGGCGGGTGGTATCAGCAGCCATGGTAAATCTCCCCTTGGGATAGGCTCGGCGCCAGAAAGCTCTCCCCGAACCCGGTCACTTTCTTGTCAGTGTAAATTCGGGTGAAGGTCCAGTCGTAGGTGGCCTCCACCACGGCCGTCCTGACATCCGTTATCTTCAAAGTCCACTCCTCCCTACCTGTCCTCATTCTTCCTCGTCACGACACTATTATAGGCAGCGTCGCCAACACCGGGTATTCCAGACGCGCCCACGTCCTATCTGAAATTTGAGCCTTTCGATAACCATCTCCCGGAGGCGCTCCGGCGACAACGCGGACACGCGGAACTAGGTGCACGCTCGAAGGAAACATTACGACGATTTTGACAAAAGTTATTGACAAATTGGCAAAAGCCTGCCTATCATCTGTGATAAGGAGATAAGGGAAAGGTCCTCCTTAGTAAGAAGATGAGCAAAGAGTTCGTAAGAAACGGAGCGCATCCACGCTATCCCTTGATAGAGGATAAGGTCCAGGCCGAGATCATGGCCCACGTTCGGGCTGAGGCGCGGCCGGTCTCGAGGGCCCGTTTGGTCGAGGCACTGAACTCGAGCCGCGGCAAGATATCGGCCGAGGTTGGGCGGTTAATTGAGGCCGGGTTGCTCGCGGAGGAGGGCTTTGCCGACTCGGAGGGGGGGCGTCGATCCTCGCTGCTGGGCATCCCTTATTCCGCGGGCCTGATCGCCGCGATCGACATCGGCGCGACCTCCATCGACGTTGCCCTTACGACACTCGGCAGCGAGCTGCTCGCCCGCCGGGGCGAGCCAGCGGACGTGCGGGACGGTCCGCAACCGGTCATCGATCGGGTGAAGGCGCTACTTGCGGAGCTTCTGGAGGAACGAGTGGCCCTTCCGCAGGATGTCTTGGCGATCGGCGTCGGAGTCCCCGGTCCGGTGGAGCAGGCGTCCGCTCGGCTGACCGTCCCCCCGATCATGCCCGGCTGGGATCAGTTTCCCATACGCGAAGCGTTCGCAGGAGAGTACGCCGTCCCCGTCTTCGTCGACAACGACGTGAACATAATGGCGCTCGGCGAGCACTGGGGCGGGGTGGCAAAGAGCATCGATGACATGATCTTCGTCAAGATCGCCACGGGGATAGGTAGCGGGATCATCGTCGGCGGCCGTCTCCACCGTGGCGCCCAGGGCTGCGCCGGGGACTTCGGTCACATCTGCGTGGATCCCGAAGGGCCCCTATGCTTGTGCGGCAACACCGGCTGCCTGGAGGCGATGGCGGCGGCCCCGGCGATCGTGCTGGAGGCGGAAAAGTGTGCTAGGGAAGGTGAATCCCCGCCCCTCATGGCTGTCCTGCAAGAGAAGGGCCAGCTCAGCATGAAAGATGTCGGGGAGGCCGCGAGGCGTGGCGACTACTGCGCTCTCATGGTCATCCGTAAGTCTGGGAGGTTGATCGGCCAGACGCTGGCCTCGGCCGTCAACGTACTCAACCCTTCCATTATAGTGATAGGTGGCGGGGTTTCCCGCCTAGGTAACGCGCTGTTGGCCGAGATCCGCAGCGCCGTCTACCAGCGGTCACTCCCGCTAGCAACGAGGAATCTGCCAATAGTCATGAGCGAGCTCGACGACGTCGCGGGCGTCGTAGGCGCGAGCGTGATGGCCGCGGAGGGGGTGCTCTATTTCGCGAACCGGTAGCGGCCCCCGCCCGTGACGAGCGGAGGCCCTGAGAGAGAGGAGGAGCGCAAAGCAGGCGGAGGCAAAAGCTTGAAAAACAGGGGTAGCGGGGTAAGAGGCGTCGGGTGCAGTCTTCGGCGGCACGAAAAAAGGAGAAGAGGGATGTTCGGACGGAGGATGACCGGCAAACAATCATGGGAAAGGAGGCTGTAATGTCTGCTAATGGTTCCACAGTAGCCACTGGCAGCCAGCGGAGGTTCGTCAGAGTTGCCGCGGCGATCACGGCCACGGGGGGATTACTCTTCGGCTACGACACGGGCGTGATCTCGGGCGCCCTGCTCTTTATCAGGCAGGACTTTGCGCCGCTCTCGGATTTCATGCAGGGTGTGATAGTCAGCTTCTTGCTGGTGGGAGCGGTGACCGGTGCTTTGATAGGTGGGCCACTCTCCGACCGCTTCGGCCGCAGGCCGATCGTCCTCCTGGCCGCCATCATATTCGCCATTGGAGCCATAGCCGCTGCCCTGACGCCGAGTATTGGTCTACTGATCGTAGCTCGCTTCATCCTGGGGCTCGGGGTGGGGCTGGCCTCTCTGATCGTGCCGCTCTACATCGCCGAGATCGCCCCTCCGGATACCCGCGGGGCGCTGGTCTCGTTAAACCAGCTCATGATCACCATCGGGATCCTGGTCTCCTACATAGTGGGCGTCATCTTCACCCCGATCGAGGGGTGGCGCTGGATGTTCGCCGTGGCGATGATCCCGGCCTTGATCCTGGGGATAGGGATGTTCTTCCTGCCGGAGAGCCCACGCTGGCTGGTCAAGAACGGCAAGTTGGACAAGGCGCGCGCCGTGCTGCTTCGTAGCCGCGTGGAGACCGAAGTAGAGACGGAGATGCAGCAGATGGAGGAGCTGGAGCGGATAGAGCGCCAGCAAGCTCAGGTTGGCTACAAGGAGCTGCTCGCCCCCTGGATCCGTCCTGCCCTCATTATCGGCATCGGGCTAGCTGTCTTCCAGCAGATAACCGGCATCAACACCGTCATCTACTACGCTCCCACGATCCTCCAAGTCGTCGGCTTTTCTGCCGGGGGTGCCATTGCGGCCACCGCCCTCGGTGTGGGCGTGGTGAACGTCGGTTTCACGATCCTCGCCGTTTGGATAATAGACAGAGCGGGCCGAAGGCTGCTGCTCCTCATCGGCCTCATTGGCATGACCGCGAGCCTGGCCCTCCTGGGTCTGGTCTTCTCCTTTGAGTCTACTTCGGGCGCGGCGGGCCTTCTGGCGACTATATGCCTGGCGCTGTATATAGCCTCTTTCGCGATAAGCCTTGGGCCGGTTTTCTGGCTCATGATCTCGGAGATCTACCCGCTCAACATCCGCGGCTCCGCCATGAGTGTCGCCGCCCTCTGCAACTGGGGCTCGAACTTCCTCGTCGCCCTGACGTTCCCTGTCCTGCTGAACAACCTGGGAGGAGCCGGCGCATTCTGGTTGTTCGCGGCGTTAGGCATCGTGGCCTGGTTCTTCGTCTGGTTCCTGGTGCCGGAGACCAAGGGGCGTAGCCTTGAAGAGATAGAAGCCGACATGCGCGGAACGACGGTCTCAGCCAGCAGCGCCAGCTAGCCGAAAAGGAGTACTGCCGCCCAGAACCTTCGAGGGCACGATCTTGAGATTGCCAGCATACCGGGTTGCTCATTCTAAGAAAGACCCTGGCGCGAGGCTTCTTTCCGATAACCGACGGGGAATTGGTAGCGCGTCAGCATCCGAGACTGGACGACCTATGCCCCACAGGGTTCCATCACGGCTACCGTACGGAAGCAACCAGGAAGTGGGCACGTGATAGAGCGCATAGTGATCTTCGGAGCCACGGGGGATCTTACGGCCCGGTACCTGATCCCTGCCCTGGCCCAACTCTACGAAGCGGGCAAGCTCCCGAGCGGGATCAAGATAACCGGCGTGGATCGCAGGGGATGGCAGAACAACAAGGCTGGTTTCAGGCGCTTCGTCCTGGAGAGCCTGGAGCGCCACGCAGGCGACGTATCCGCGGGCGCCCGCGCGAAGCTGGTCGTCGAAGCCCTGGATTACCGCCAGGCCAACGTGACCGACGGCGAGAGTGTGGCGAAAGTCCTCGGTACGCTACGGGAGCCCATCCTCGCCTACCTGGCACTGCCACCACCTGTCTTCGCGCCAACGATCAAGGCCCTGAAAAGAGCCAATTTGCCGGAGGATAGCCGGGTCGCCATCGAGAAGCCCTTCGGGGAGAACCTCGAATCGGCCCGGATGCTCAACCGGCTGCTGCACGAATCGTTCCCCGAGAGTGCGGTGTTCCGCGTCGACCACTTCCTCGCTTGGCAACCGTTCCCGGCGATCATGGGCCTGCGCTTCGCCAACGGCATCTTCGAGCCGCTCTGGAACCACAACTACATAGAACGCGTCGAGATCATTTGGGACGAGACGCTCGCTCTGGAGGGCAGGGCCGGCTACTTCGACTCCGCCGGGGCTTTCAAGGACGTGATCCAGAACCACCTCCTCCAGCTTCTCTGTCTGACCGCCATGGAGGCACCCATTGCCCTCCATCGGCACAATCTGCGCGACCGCAAGATAGACGTCTTACGGGCCATCCGGCGTCTCTCCCCTGAGGAAGTGCAGCGCCAGACCGTGCGCGCTCGCTACGGCCCAGGCAAGACTGGAGACAGGGTCGTCCCGGCCTATGCCGACGAGGAAGGCGTGGACCCAGAGCGGGAGACCGAGACCTTCGCCCAAGTCACGCTCATGATAGACAACCTGCGCTGGGCGGGAGTGCCGTTCATGCTGCGCACGGGAAAGGCCCTGGCGCGTAATCGGGGCGAGATCGCTATCTACTTCAAGCCGGTGCCCCACCTCCCTTTCCAGCGGGCGAGCGATCCCCAGCCCAATGTGCTCCGCCTCCAGTTGGGACCAGATCGGATAGTCTTGAACATGAACATCAACTGTCCCTACGACCCCTTCGACCTGGAGCAGATAGAGCTGAGCGCCGACTTCGCGCCCCAGAACTTTTTCTCTGCTTACGAACGCCTCTTCCTCGACCTACTGGAAGGCAACACTACCCTCTTCATCCGGGCCGACGAGGCCGAAGAGTCGTGGCAAGTCGTGGAGCCGATCCTGGATACCTGGGGAAAGGGGCTGGTGCCGCTCCTCGAATACCCCGCCGGCTCGGACGGCCCGCCCGAAGCGGCCCGCCCGGTCTCCCCAGTGTTGTCTCTTACTAAGGCCCAGCCTGAGAGTCCGCCGTGATTGTCGACAGCGCCATCTACATAGACGGTTCGAGTACTATAGGAGACACACGTCACTTAAGACGTGTGGGGAAAATGGATAAGAATGTCTGCAGGAAATAGGGATCAACTTTCACAGCATAAGGGTGACCTACACCCGCGTGCGCTAGCGTGCTAATTAGAAGGGAGAGTTCATGGGTTTTCGTGGCGCTATTTTCGACGTTGATGGGGTGCTGGTCGACTCGCCTCACGAGCAGGCCTGGCGCGAGGGGCTCCAGCAGCTGATGGACAACGAGTGGAGCAGCATCCGCGATGAGACCTCCTACTCGCCGCAGACCTTCACCCCCCAGGTCTACCAGAAAGAGATGAGCGGCAAGCCCCGCTACGCCGGCGCCCAGGCCGTGCTTGAGTACTTCGGGGTCCCAGAAGCCGAGAGGCGCGCCAGGGAGTACGGCGATCGCAAGCAGGTGATGATAGTAGAGCTGATCGAGGCCAGCAAGTTCTACGCCTACCCCGACGCTCTGCGCTTCGTGCTGGCGGTCAAGGACCTAGGGCTGCGGATAGCGGCGGCCTCCTCCTCCAAGAACGCCAACGCTTTTTTGGAGAGGATCCGGCTGGACAAGTTCGTCGAGGAGGAGGGCCTGAACTACGACTTTGTGGGGCCCGGCTACACTCTCCTTGAGATCCTAGATGCGAACGTCAGCGGGCGAGACTTTGAGCAGGGCAAGCCGCATCCTGAGATCTTCCTTACTGCGGCTGAGGAGCTAGGGCTTTCACCGGAAGAGAGCTTTGTGGTGGAGGATGCTGCGAACGGGGTGCAGGCAGCGAAGGCGGGCAAGATGGCGGCGCTTGGCCTGGCGCGGGCCGAGGACGAGGAGCTTCTTGAAGAGGCGGGTGCGGACCTGGTAGTCACCAGTCTCGACGATGTCTCTTTGGACGCGCTTGCCGAAGGTCGCCTCGAGCACTTGAGCGTCCGGTGAAGGCGCTTTCGCGAAGGGAGGTAAGGTGATGGTTGCTCGACACACCGCGGACTTGGGTGAGTGCCAGGACGTCGTGGAGGCCGCGCTGGCGGGGCTCGAGGAAGAGCGAGTAGTGGAGCGGACCTGGGCCGGGGATCACACCGTCTGGGGACCGGA
>JAWWQA010000158.1:0-6390 GCA_033854695.1 Rubrobacteraceae bacterium | reverse complement strand
AGATCAGGGCAGGCGGCCAGCTGATTTCGCCCGTCACAGCCACCCAGGCCGCCCCAGGGGCGAGACCGTTCGCGATCCCTAGCGCCAGGTGGCAGAGCCAGGTGAAACGCTTAGTGTAGGGGTAGATAACGAAGCCCAGAACCACGAGCGGCCAGAGGACGCGCGTTATGGGTGCGAGGAAGAAAGTCGAGAGCACCAGCAAGGCGATCGCTACACCGGTAAAGAACCAGGCTTCGCGCGCACCGATCAAGCCCTTGGGGATGGCGCGATCGGCGGTACGTGGGTTCCTGGCGTCTATTGCGGCATCAATGATACGGTTCAGGGTCATGGCGGCGGTGCGAGCGCCGATCATGGCGACCGTGATCCAGAGCAGGTTAGAGACGCTAAAGGGTACAGGAGCGGCGAGCATGCCGGCGTAGGCGAACGGCAGGGCGAAAACTGTGTGCTCCCACTTGATCATGTCAAGTAGCACGCGCAGCTTGCCCGGCGCGGTGCCGGGGACCGAGCTAGCCGAGCGGGATGCCATACCGCTCCCACTTCTCATCGACTAGCTTCTTTATATCCTCGCTCATAACGATCTTCTCCGGCCACTCACGGGTAAAACCCTCCTCGGGCCACTTCTTTGTGGCGTCCACGATCATTTTGGAGCCGTAAGAGAATCCTCGGCTCGAATGGTCCAGGACGTCTATCGGGCCGGGGAGCATCCTTATGTCCCTCTCCGGATCTATGTTGTTCAACGTCACCCACCAGGCCTCACTCACGTCTTCTACGTTCACGTCCGAGTCCAGGATCACGAGCATCTTCGCCAGAGACATTAGCCCGAGCCCGAGCATCCCGGCGCCGACTTTGAAGGCGTGGCCGGGGTACTGCTTGTCTATAGAGACGAAGACGAGGTTGTGGAAGATCCCCTCCGGGGGCATATGGTAGTTGACAACCTCCGGCAGCATCAGGCGCGTGAGAGGCAGGAATATCCTCTCCGTCGCATACCCAAGCCACGCATCCTCCATCGGCGGCCGGCCAACGATCGTCGAAGGATAGATGGCGTTGCGGCGCATGGTTACGGCGGTGACGTGCATCGCAGGATAATAGTCAGCCAGCGAGTAGAAGCCGGTATGGTCACCGAACGGCCCTTCGAGGGTCAGCGGCTCTTCGGGATCGGCGTAGCCCTCGATGACGATCTCCGCCTCCGCCGGAACCTCGAGGTCGTTGGTCAGGCACTTGACGAGTTTCACCGGCTCCTTGCGCAAGAAACCGGCGAAGACAAACTCGCTGATACCAGGCGGCAAAGGAGCCGAGGCCGAGTAAATCGTCGCCGGATCGCCGCCCAGAGTAACGGCGACGGGTAGCTTCTGGCCCATCTTCCTTGCCTTCTCGAAGTGAGCGGCGCCGGTCTTGTGGCGCTGCCAGTGGAGGCCGGCGGTCTTCTTATCAAAGCGCTGGACCCGGTACATCCCGGCGTTGCGCTCGCCAGTCTCCGGGTCCTGAGTGTGGACCATCGTGAGGGTTATGAAGGGTCCGCCATCCTCGGGCCAGCAGGTCTGGACGGGTAGGCGTTCGAGGTCTATCTCGTCGCCGCGGCAGACAATCTCCTGGCACGGTGCCTTGCCCGTCGTGCGCGGAGGGAATTTGGAGATCTCACGCAGGCGCGGCAAGAGCTGGAGCTTCGCCATGAGACCCTTGCCCGGTCCCTTCGTTAGCTCCATAAGCTCCTCTATGCGGCTCCCGATCTCGTTCAGATCCTTGACATCCAGAGCTTGGGCCATACGCTTCTTCGAGCCGAAGGCGTTGATGAGGAGCGGGTAATCACTGCCCTGGACGTTGTGAAAGAGGAGGGCGGGGCCGTTTCTTTTCATAACGCGGTCGGCGATCTCGGTGATCTCGAACTTCGCGCTCACCGGCTCGCGCACCACAACGAGCTCGTTCTCTTTACGCAAGGCGCTCACGAACTCTTGCAGGTTATTCGCTGCCACCCGTCACCTCCCCTATCGCAGCCCGTATACGTTCCTTCGAACGTTCCTCATCCTCACTGGAGATGATACCGAGAAGCTGGGCCAGATGCGGTGTCCAAAGCGAAAGGGAGACGGCTCTTCCGCGCGATATCTCTCCAGCGCCATCCCGGATCATGCGGCTGGCGACGCCTACGAACCGGGGTTCGTCGAGGCGCGCTATCGTCTGAACCGCCAGAGCATAGGAATGGTCGCCAACGAGAATCGCATCATCGCTCGCCACCCCGGTCGCGTAATGCGATCCAAACCCCTCCTGCAGATATCCCAAAGCCTCAGCAACGACCTCGCCCCGGTGGTCCTTTACGACCGAGCCCGGCAAATAGCCAACGGCGCTCAGGAAGACCTCTTTCAAGGAAGCCTCCGGTGTCCAGCGTACAGTCTCCAAATGTCTCTAGCTCCATCCCACGCCCGCTGACGCTTTCGTGAACCACTCCCGGGCCGCCTCGAAGGTCTTCTCCAGATTCTGCTCCGAGTGGGCAACGGATATAAAGCCTGCCTCGTACTGGCTCGGGGCGAGGTAAATTCCACGCCGGAGCATGTGCCAGAAGAAGTCCTTGAACACCCTCGTGTCCGAACGAGCCGCCGACTCGAAATCCGTGACGGGACCCTCGGTGAAGAAAATGCTAACCATCGAGCCAACCTGGTTTATGGTGAAAGGTACGTCGCCCTCGCTCGCGACCTCGCGCATCCCTCGCCGCCAGCGCTCCCCCAACTCTTCGAGCCTCTTGTAGAAGCCCGGCTCACCAGTGGCTCGCAGCGTGGTGAGGCCAGCGGTCATGGCCAGGGGGTTGCCGGAGAGGGTGCCGGCCTGGTAGATAGGCCCTGACGGGGCGACCTGCTGCATGATCTCACGTCTACCGCCGAACGCTCCGACGGGAAGGCCACCACCGATTATTTTGCCGAGACACGTCATGTCCGGCGTAACGCCGTAGCGCTCCTGGGCACCACCGCGGACGAGCCGGAATCCGGTCATTACCTCGTCGAAGATCAGAACCGTGCCGTACCTTTGCGTGATCTCGCGTAGTCCTTCCAGGTACCCCTCCACAGGCGGCACGCACCCCATGTTCCCACATACGGGCTCCAGGATGACGGCGGCTATCTCCTCACCCCGCTCCTCGAAGAGCCTTTCTACAGCGCCGAGGTTGTTGTACGGCAGGACGGTTGTGTCCTTCGCGGCTCCTCGCGTGACACCAGGGCTGTCGGGAAGACCCAGAGTTGCGACTCCGGAGCCCGCAGCGACGAGCAGGGCGTCTGCGTGGCCGTGATAGTTGCCGTCGAACTTGAGGATGGCCTCGCGGCCCGTGTAACCTCGGGCGACCCGGATGGCGCTCATCGTGGCCTCGGTGCCAGAGTTGGTCATCCGGACCATCTCCATCGAGGGCACGACCTCGCAGACAAGCTCGGCGACCTCGACCTCGAGCTCTGTGGGCGCCCCGAAGGTGGTCCCATCTCGGACCACCTTCTCCAGAGCCTCTACCACCTCCGGGTGGGCGTGGCCGAGGATGAGAGGGCCGTAGCTCATGACGTAGTCCACATAGGAGTTACCGTCCACGTCGAAGATGCGCGAGCCTTCGCCACCCCGCATGAAAACCGGGTCGCCGCCTACAGAGCGGAACGCCCGGACCGGGCTGTTTACTCCTCCGGGGAGGCGATGCATCGCCCGTTCCATCAACCGCGCAGAACGGTCCATCGCAAGTGTGGCCCTGGCGTCTATGCTCTCGCCGCTATCTTGCAATCGCTTCCGGCCCCTTTCAAGAATTTCGTTCTCGCTTTATACCTCGGTCCTCGCGTAGAACTGGTGATGACAGTTACTCCAGTTTGAGGACACTCTCCTTGCTCACCGTTCTGTCATTGGCAATGATGACATCTGGCGAAGCCTGGCGCATCCCCGAATATTTCATGCAAAGCCAGTTTACTGGAGCCAGCGGGCGACGTCCGGGGCGTGGTAGCTGATGATGATCTCCGCCCCGGCACGCTTTATACCTGTAAGCGTCTCCAGAACCGCCCGCTCCTCGTCCAGCCAGCCGTTCTGGGCCGCGGCCTTGAGCATCGAGTACTCGCCGCTCACATTGTAGGCGGCGACGGGGAGGTTAGTCGTTTCGCGCACCCTATGCACCACATCGAGGTACGGGAGTGCAGGCTTGACCATGACGACGTCCGCGCCCTCTTCGATATCTAGGGCGACCTCGCGCAGAGCTTCGCGGGCATTCGCAGGGTCCATCTGGTAACCGCGCCGATCGCCGAACTGGGGTGCGCTCTCAGCAGCCTCGCGGAACGGGCCGTAGAAGGCGGAGGCATACTTCGCGGAGTAGGCCATAATCGGCACGTTCTCGAACCCCTCGCGGTCGAGCTCGCTCCTCAAAGCGGCAACCCGCCCGTCCATCATGTCCGACGGCGCCACGATGTCCGCCCCGGCCTCGGCCTGGGAAGAGGCGGTGCGGGCGAGCAGCTCGAGGCTAAAGTCGTTCAGGACCTCGCCGCGCTCCCTATCCACGACCCCACAGTGCCCGTGACTCATGTACTCGCACAGGCACACGTCCGTTACTACCAATAGCTCCGGCAGGGTGTCTTTTATCGCGCGGATGGCGAGCTGCACTACGCCCTCCGGGTCATATGCCCCGCTCGCCGCCTCGTCCTTATCGTCAGGGATGCCGAAGAGCAAGACACCCGAGATGCCTAAAGAATATGCTCTCTTGGCCTCCTCGACGGCGTGGTTGATGGAGAGCTGGAAGATATTTGGCATCGAGGCTATCGGGTTTCTTACATCCTCACCCGCCGTCACGAATATGGGGTAGATGAAATCTCTTGGAGAGAGCTCCGTCTCGCGCACGAGACCGCGCAGAGCAGTCGTGCGGCGTGTCCTGCGGAGTCTCTGTATAGGAAATGGCACAGTATTACCCGCCTTTCTTGACTATATCGTGGACGGCAAGGAGGCCTGCTACCGCGCTCACAAGGCTGGGAATAGTGTACTGGCCCGCCTCGGTATCCACGTGCAGATTGTACCTGCGGGCGGTGCTCGCCGTTATCGGCCCGATGCATGCTATCCTGGTCTTCGAGAGAAGGCGTCCGGCCTCCACTTCGCCGAAAGTCCGGACGAAATTCTCGACCGTCGAGCTCGCGGTGAAGGTGACGCAGTCGACTTCGCCATTATCGAGGAGTTCTTTCAACCGTTCCTTGCCCTCGCTTGAGGGTACGGACTCGTAGGCTGGCGGAACGACCGCCTCGGCCCCGGCCTCGCGGAGCTTCTCCGGTAGGATCTCGCGAGCCACCTTCGCTCGTGGGATCAGTACCTTCTTGCCCTCTAGAGCATCGCCCTTCAGCGCCCCGATCAGGGCCTCTGCCCTGTACTCCTCAGGCGTCACGTCAACCTGGAGGCCCGCCTCCTCTATGCTCTGAGCCGTCGCCGGACCTATGGCCGCCACCTTCGCGTGCCGCGGAATCGCCCGGAGATCCAAGCCATGATGCTTCAGACGCCGTACGAACGCCTCGACGCCGTTCACGCTGGTGAAAACGAGCCAGTCGAAGGAGTCGAGGTTCTGGATCGCCTCGTCCAAAGGCCCGAAGTCCTCGGGCGGACGGATCTCGATGGTCGGAAACTCGAAGACTTCCGCCCCTAAAGCTTCCAGCTCGCGCGAGAGCTCGCCGGCCTGAGCCCGTGCCCTCGTGACTACGACGCGCCGCCCGAAGAGAGGCTTTCTCTCATGCCAGTCGAGCCCCTCGTCGCGCAGTGCCACGACGTCGCCTATTATCGTGATAGCCGGCGGCTTCAGCTTCGCCTCTGCAACCCTCCGGGCAATGTCCTCCAGGGTGCCGGTGACGGTCCTCTGGTCGGGTCTGGTGCCCCACCGAACACAGGCAACTGGTGTTTGGGGATCGCGCCCCGCTGCGACTAGCTCGGAAGAGATCTCCGCGAGCCTTCCAACACCCATATACAACACGAGCGTCTCGGCACTGTTCGCAAGACTCTTCCAGTCTACGTCGGATTCGCCCTTCGTCGGGTCCTCGTGGCCGGTGATGAAAGCGACGCTCGTGGAAACACCGCGGTGTGTCACGGGGATGCCGGCGTAGGCGGGGGCGGCTATGCCGCTCGTGACGCCGGGGACGACTTCGAAGGAGAGCCCCGCGCGCGCCAGCTCCATCGTCTCCTCGCCGCCGCGACCAAAGACGTACGGATCGCCCCCTTTAAGGCGAACAACCGTCTTTCCGGCGCGGCCAAGCCTTACGAGGAGCGCATTGATCTCCTCCTGCGGCATCGAGGGGTTGCCGGGTTTCTTGCCGACGTAGATGAGCTCGGCGTCGGGACGAGCGTGAGCGAGGAGGGCCTCAGGCGCGAGCCGGTCGTAGACCACTGCGTCCGCTTCCTGCATACAGCGCACGCCCTTGA
>JAWWQA010000157.1:0-2540 GCA_033854695.1 Rubrobacteraceae bacterium | reverse complement strand
CCTCTCCTGCACTACGGGGTCTTGTTGTTCTGGGCCGCTCTGTACGGTCCGGCGCCGGGATATCTGCTGCTCGGTGGGATGGCGCTCGTGGTGATCCTCTCGGCGCGGAACTATGCCATCGCCTACGCGGCAGATGCCATTGCCCGGAGGCAGGAAGCCTTGGCCCTGCAGGCGGAGCAGGGACGCATCCTGCGAGGGCTGCACGACACCGTCAAGCAGGACATACATGGTGCCTCCATGATGATCGAGGCAGCCGTCGCGGCCCAGAAGACAGGGGACTCAGAGGCCACACGCGAAATCCTGGAGAAGGCGCTGGAAGCCTCCCGGGAGGCAGGACAGGAGCTTTCGAGACCGTTGGACGAGCTCCGGGCGGCCACAGGTCACGATGCCGAAAACCCGGCGGCTTTCTTTCGCGAGCGGCTCGGGAAGCTCGAGAGCTTCTACAGTATGGACACGCACGAGGTTTTGGAGGCTCCGTTAGAGGAGCTTGGGCGGGAGGAGAAGGTGGTCGCCCAGCAGGTCTTCGTCGAGGTTGCCTGGAACGCAGCGAAGCACTCAGGTGCCAAGAACTTCTGGTTTTCGTCGTACCGTGAGGGGGACCGGTTTGTACTGAAGATGCGGGACGACGGGTGCGGCTACGCGCCGGAGAAGGCCACGGGGGGCCTGGGACTCGGCCTCATGCGTTCCAGGGCCGAAGAGGTCGGAGCGGTGCTGGGTCTAAGGAGCGCCCCCGGCGAGGGCACGTCTGTGGAGATAAGGTTCGGTGGTAGGCATTGAGAATACTCCTCGTAGACGACCATCCCACCGTTCGTTTCGGTCTGAAGCACCTGCTCGCCTCCGCCGACGAGGTCGTTGGGGAGGCCGAAAACGCCACCGACGCCGTCTGGCTCGTCCAGGATCTAAGGCCCGACCTCGTCCTCCTCGATTTGCGTCTCGGTGAGGACTCTGGCATAGAGGTTTGCCGGGAGATAAAGGCCCTGCCCGGCGCCCCGCGCGTCCTCGTCTTCACTGCCCACGCTTCCGTCGAGGATATTGCGGAGGCCACTTTAGCCGGCGCCGACGGCTATCTGCACAAGGGTGTCGCGGGCGACAAGATCCTCGATGCCGTTCGGCGTACCCACGCCGGCCAGCGCGTCTGGCTCTTGCCCGCGGAGAACGAAGACGAAGCTGCAGATCGTATCAGGGAAACCTCTGGCGAGGCCCGGCTCACCCCCAAGGAGAAAGAGGTCTTCGCCCTTGTCCTCAAGCGCCGCACCAACCCCGAGATCGCCGATGAGCTGTACATCAGCCTCTACACCGTAAAGAATCACGTGAGCAGCATCCTGCGCAAGCTCGGCCTCAAGAGCCGTCGCGAAATTAGCTAGTCAGCTGGTCAACTTTTTTTGGCTTCGGTCCAGCAACGGACACTCGCGTACCGCTCGCTCTCGCTCTTCTAACCGCTTGGTTTGACGAACCAGCCTTTCGCGACCCACAGTTTAGCTGACTAGCTGACCAGCTACTCATAGAGACCGGCCTTCTGTTTCTGATTTTCGACCGCGGCTTTGATCTGGCGGGCGTCGGGTAGCGCCATGCGTTCAACGTTCAGGCGACGGCCATCGTTGACCTCGATGGTAAGGGTGCAGTTGACTAGCCCCCTGATGGAGACGCTGGCGATCTGCTTGACCCCCAATGAGATAGCGTTCTCGCTGTGCCATCCAGTCCTGAGCTCCACCCGATCGGAGTAGACGTTGATGATGCCGTTGTTGCCGGTGCCTTGTGCTATGAGTCTTTGTTCCATTCCTGCTTTCTAGTAGGTCTGAGAATCCGCATTGTACAAAACGCCCGGAAGCCCCGGAGGGATCTCCGGGGCCCGGTGAGGGTTGTGCCCGGCCGGATAGTGACCGGCCGGGTCGGGGTTTGCGCCGGCTGTTTAGGCGGTGCCTCTCGCGGTCTGTTCCTCCGCGGGGTCCGGTACCCTGTTGCCGTTGCCGTTCTGGTAGTCGGTGGCGATGAGCTGCTCAGAGTAACCGTAGACACCGTGCTCGGAGATGTCGAGCCCGTTGAGCTCCTCCTCGGGCTTGACCCTGAGACCGATGGTCGCCTTCAGGAGCGCGAAGACCGCGTAGGAGGTTATGAAGGTGAAGCCTCCGGCGGTCAGGATGCCCAGGGCCTGCACACCGAGCTGGCCGAAGCCACCGCCGTAGAAGAGGCCGGGCTGACCGAACCCGGTCGACTCGACTAGTGCGGGAGTGGCGAAGAGGCCGCACGAGAGTGTGCCCCAGATGCCACCCATGCCGTGCGCCGCGATGGCGCCCAGGGGATCGTCGACCCCGATCTTGTCCACGAAGATGAGGACCGAGTACATGATGATGCCGGCCACGAACCCGATGACTATGGAAGCCCAGGGAGCCACGAAGGCGCAGGCGGCAGTGATGGCGACGAGCGCCGCGATCGCCCCGTTGCCCATCATCCCGACGTCGAGGTTGCGCCGGTAAGCATAACTCATGACCATCGCCCCGAGTACGCCCGCGCCGGCCGCGAGGTTTGTGGTAAGGGCTATG
>JAWWQA010000156.1:0-5875 GCA_033854695.1 Rubrobacteraceae bacterium | reverse complement strand
ATTCTGCGTGATCTCCTCGACCCACACCACCGCCGGCGTCGTGGTCAACGAGGACTACGACCCGGATGTGCCGCGAGATCTCGCCGCCGCGTGCCGAGCTTTGATGAAAACTTTAGACGTCTCCTTCGAGCACGCCGAGGGCAACAGCGATTCGCATCTGCTCACCAGCCTCTTCGGGCAGTCACAGCGGCTCTTGGTACAGGGTGGGGAGCCGGACCTCGGGCGCTGGCAGGGCGTGTTTCTGGCTGAGTTCGACGGCCCGAGGAGCAGGACCGTGCGGGTAGCTATTTATCCGGCCTGAGGGACACAAGCGACGACGCAAGACACTCTGATACTTGGTTAACTTAGTGTGTATCATCTTGTAATGTTGGGTAAGATGTAGCACCGGGCGCCTTGCGGGTTGTACCCGGGCAAAACCTATCGCTGGAGGTTTGTCAATGGGCAAGTTGCTTAAAGGAAGTCTCGCGCTCGGTGGAACTGTTCTCGCGTTGGGGGCGCTGCGTCGGGCGCTCAATCCCCAGCCGCGGTATGCTCCGTGGGAGAAGCCCCGCTACGAGGAGTTCGAGAACAAGGTCCTCGTCGTCGGTGGTGGGTTTGGCGGGTTCACGGCCGCCAAGCAGATCTGTGAGCACATAAAGGACCGCGAGGATGTCGGTGTTCTCGTCGTCGCCAAGGATAACTTCTTCACCTTCTGGCCAATGGTAGCGGGAATTATCAGCAGCGACATCGACTCTCGCAACGTCGCACAGCCCCTGAGGCGCGCCCTGATCACGGCCGGAGCGAGCTTCCGGCGTGCGACTCTCAAGAAGGTAGACCCCGAAAATAAGACCATCACGGTCGACGGAGGGGTTGAGTTCCCCTACGACCACCTCGTGATCGCTCTGGGTGGCTTGCCAAACTTCTTCGGCATTCCTGGTGTGGAGGAGCACAGCCTTACCTTGAGGGGCATCGAGGACGCAGAGCACATTCGCAACCGCGTGATCGAACGCTTCGAGGAGGTCTCCCTGATGAGGGATGAGATCCCGGAGTCGAAACTAACCTTCGTGGTAATCGGCGGTGGTGCTACGGGGGTAGAGGCGGCCTCAGAGCTCTATAACCTGGTCCACGAGGCCCTGGAGCCCGACTACCCCAACATAGACCCGCATCGTGTCAAGATCTTCCTGCTCGAGGCGATGGACCAAATCCTCCCTGAGCTCGATCCCGTGCTTCGTCGGGCGGCCCGAACCCGGCTCGTCAACCAGCGCATCGAGGTGAAGACCGGGGCTATGGCCGAGGAGATAACGGCCGATCGCGTAAAGCTCAAGGGCGGCGAAGAGATAATGACGGAGAACGTGATCTGGACGGCCGGTAACCGCCCGAACGTAGCGATTGACGACCTGGACGGTCTCCCCGTGGACGAGAAGAACGGGATAACGGTCGATGATTACCTGCGGGTGGAGGACCACCCCGACATCTGGGCCGTCGGGGATTGCGCCGCCATCGTGGACAAGCGCAGCGAGGACGGCAAGTTGGTCCCGCCGACCGCCCAGGCCGCCGGCCAGGAGGGCAAGGTGGCCGCCAAGAACATTCTAGCTGCCATAGATGGTAAGGAAGACCAGCTGGAGGAGTTCGAGTATCGGCCACTCGGCCAGTTGGTCGAGCTCGGGAGCGACTTCGCTGTGAACGAGGTGATGGGGGTGCGCTTCACCGGGACCCTAGCGGCTATCTTCTGGCGTTTAGCCTACCTGACAAGGCTTGCCAGTCCTCAGAGCAAGCTCCATCAGATGACCGACTGGATCCTCGGCTACTTCCTGCGGCCCGCCGTTACCCAGGTTCGCGGCACTTCCGACAAGTAGCCGCGGCTCCGCTCCAGCCTCTTGAGTCTTCTGCGGAAAGGTGCTAGGTTAGCCGGGCTCTGACGTGCGATTTCGTGGGAAGGGTAGGGCTGCTCGCAGTGATTGTATGGTACGCTCTTTTGGTTGCTGCAAGTTACCTGGTAGGTTCCGTACCCTTTGGCCTCTACGTTTCCCGCTATAGCCTTGGGAGAAGCGGTCTTCCCGCCGGTCGGGCGACCGCCAACGTGGCCCCTCTGGACCTGTACCGGCATTCCAACCCGAGCCGGAGGTTGGCGGGACTCGCCTTTCTCCTCGAGCTCGCCAAAGGTTTCTTGCCAACGTTCACGGGCTACCTTACCCTTGGGACACCCGGGGCGGTCGGGGGAGGATCGGCTGCGCTCGTCGGGCACAACTTCCCCTTATTCGGCCGCCTGCGCGGATCCAACTCGGTGGCGCCTCTGCTCGGGGTTCTGCTCGCGGTCTACCCGATCGTGGTGGTGATCCTGGGGATGGTGTGGACGGCGGCCTTGGCGGCCTGGCGATACGCTTCTCTGGCGGCACTGGTCACTGCGGTGGTCTCGCCGCTCGCGCTGGCCGCGCTCAACGCCGGGGGGGATTACGAGAATATCGTTATTCTGGCCGCGGTTCTGTGGTCGCTCTTGACCTTTTTTGGCCACAGGGAGAATATCCGCAGGCTCCTGAGAGGGCGGGAGGCAAAGATCAACGCCCCCATCGACGAGGTGCGGCGTGGAAGGAGGGTGCGATGACCTTTGCTAACCAGCTCACCCTGATTCGCCTCGTGGCCATCGTGCCGGTGATGGCGGCGCTCTACATACAGTTCCCGGGCAACCGCACCGTGGCGACGGTAGTCTACGTCGCGGCGATTCTTACCGACTATCTGGACGGCATCCTGGCCCGCCGTAGCGGCAAGGTGACGGCCTTCGGGAAGCTCATGGACTCGGTAGCTGACAAGGCGATCATCTCCTCGATGTTCTTCGCACTCGTGGCCGAGGGTTCGATGCCGGCGTGGATGGCCGCTATTATGGTGGTCCGCGAGTTCGCCGTGACGGGACTGCGCATGGTGGCGCTGGAGACAGGCGAGGTAATAGCGGCGAACCGCTGGGGCAAGGCCAAAATGAACTCCCAGAGCCTCGCCATTCTCATCCTACTGCTCGGCTACTCCCAGGTAGGCTACTGGGCAATGCTCATCGCTACGATACTCACGCTGCTCTCAGGCTGGTCTTATCTCAAGGATACCCCCAGGATCCTGGCCGCGACCGCCGGAGAGGATAGGAAACTCTAGATGGACACCTACAATATCAATCCAGACACTGAGAGCCGGCTCACCCCCGCCGAGGTGGAGATGGTGCTCCTCCGGGCCGCTGAGCTTAGCGCCCGTCGCCGGGGCTCCGACACCTTCGCTCACTCCATCTCCCCCGAGGTCCTCGTTCAGGTGGCCGCCGCCATCGGCATCTCCGAGCAAGATGTCCGGCGGGCGCTTTTCGACCTGTTCTCCGAGAGGACCGCGGAACCCGACACCCTGGCGCGGAGGCTCTATGGTTCTGCTCGCCTGAAGTCGGTAAGGGAGGTCGAGAAGCCCGCGGAGCCCACCCGCAAACACCTCGAGGACCTGTTGCGAGAGGAGCAAGGCCTCAAGCTCCGCCGCAAGACCGAGGCGAGCTCATTCTGGGATGCAGGAGACCCGTTGGGTACGGTGCGCCGCGCCCTCGACTTCTCGGGACACTTCTCGCTGTTGAAGGCCCGCTCCGTGGAGCTCAGGGTCGAGGACGTGGGCTACGGGCGTTCGGGGGCCAACCTCACCGCCGACGTCTCCAACCAGCGTGGGGAATACCTCTCCATGGGCGGTATCCTCGGCGCCACGCTCGCCCTCCCGCTTGCGATAGCCGGGGTCTACAACTGGCTCTACTTCCTCATGGTCATACCGGCCCTCCTCGTCTCCGGTTTCGGTTTCCAGCTTGCCTATAAGAAAGCTTGCGCTGACGCGTGCCGGGCTATGGACAGCCTGCTGGACGCAACCGAAGAAGCCCCGCCTGGGGAAGAAGAGCCGTTCGAGCAACCCCAAGAGCGTAAGCCAGGACAGATCCGGCCCCTCAAACCTATTCCCAAGTTCGCGCCTCGACCGAAGAAGGTTGAGTAGCTCCTGCTCTCAGCTATCGGGCTCTATGCGAATAGTTCCACGATAGGTAGTTTCCAGCCCGGCACCACGTCGACGCCTTCTATGGCGTCGCCTTCGGTGAGGATGCGGATGTCCTCTAACGAACGATAGACCGTCGCGGTGCGTTGCGACTGGTCCACAACCACCACCATGCGGCTGCCCGCTTCGAGCCACGCCAGAGCCTTCTCCGTAACCTCCGTGTGGGTATCGTTGGGCGAAACCACCTCCACGGCCAGATCCGGCATCTCGAACCCATCACAAGGTTCACTCTCCTGTCGAAAGACGAATGACACGGGGGCGAGCTCGAGGCCCTCGGTCACAACCCTGAGGGTTGACCCGAAGAAAGTTGTTTATGAGAAAACCATTCGTAGTGAAAGAGCTCGACCGGACGGTACTTACCGTCACGGGCCATACGACGAAAGTCGCTCGTGGTCGTCCCCGCCGGACACGTTACGCTCCCCTTACCCCCGTTGGCCAAAAGGTCGATCTCGAACTGGTCTTTGCGAAAGTGCTTCGAGTCGGTTAGTAGTGGCCTCATCTTTTGGCCACCACTTCCACCCCCAGCATCCCTAGAGGTCTATGAGCTGCTTACGGATCCGAGCAGTCGCGGCGGTAGCCGCAGTTGGGGCAGATGAGCTTGCAGTGCAGACCGAACATCTCCGTACCGCATAGCTCGCATTCCTCCACGGAGGCTTCTAACACCTCCGAGACCCGCGCCTCTTTGTTTCCTTCCGCTTCTTTCATACCATGAGTATACGGGCGGTCCGGGTTGCGGGCACCACCCAAATTCTCTCGCCGGAGACGCATCAGGGCAGGGAATCCTCGATCCGGTGTTCGCGGCCGTTCGGTTCGCTGCTTCTTGCGGTGTGGGTTTCGAAGGCTTTGGCGAGGGGACCGGCAAGGGAGGATTTGATGTCGGTGAAGGAGAGGAGCCTTTGGGCCTGACGGAGGGAGGCGCTGAGGGCCTTCGTGAGGACGCGGAGGGTAGCGAGATCTTGTTGGAGTTCGGAGATCCGTACCGGGAGGGCCTGCGCGCGGGCGTCAAGGGCGGAGAGGTTCTTTTCGAGCTCGGTGGTGCGGCCGGCGAGTTGGGTGACCTCGGAGAAGAGGTGGGAGCGTAGCGCGATACCAGTGCGGCGCAGCCTCAGGCCCGCCCGGAGGGCGGAGACCCCCGTTACGAAGGCGACGAGCGCGCTTAGCAGTACCATTATGCTCAGAAATGCCTCCATGCCCACTCCACGGTAGCACGGAGATGCGAACCTTTACAAACCGAAGAGCCGTGTTATAAATAATTGCGACGACGCGGGGTGGAGCAGTCAGGTAGCTCGTCGGGCTCATAACCCGAAGGTCGCAGGTTCAAATCCTGCCCCCGCTACTACCGGCCCCGGTTCCCCGGGGCTTTTGTTTTGCCCGCAAAACGGCGTCAAAGATAGCGCTGGCGCTTGCAATTGTCTCGACGCTTGTTGCCTGTAGCCTGGACGTTCGATATAGTGTCGCGGCCTGAGACGGACCCCGGTGGTTGAGAAGTGCGCCCCGGCGGGCAAGCAAAAAGGTCCGACTGTCCGAACCCGGGGGAGGGGGTAGGAAGGCTAAACCGATGCAGGGAGGCCAGGGGCCTCGTGGAGAGCCCGGACGGGGTGTGTACGTAGCTAGGAGGATCGTGGCGGTCCTCGTCATCCTTCTTCTACTCGCCTTGCTCGTTCCCCAAGCTTGCCAGGCCCTCCTCGGATCGGGTGAAGAGCCAGGTTCTGGAACGCAGGGCACGAGCGACCTGGGTAGTCCCGGCGGCGGGACCAACGAGGAGACCACCGGCGGCACGGAGGACCAGTCCGGTAGTAGTGAGACCGATGTGAGTGACGGTGCTAGTACTACCTCTGGCCAAGCG
>JAWWQA010000155.1:0-9651 GCA_033854695.1 Rubrobacteraceae bacterium | reverse complement strand
ATCTCGCTGCTCGACCATCACCCTCACGGCTCTTGAGCATATAGGAGGCCGGACTGCTGTTTGAAGTAGCTTCCACACGCCGTACGACACTCTATCTAAAATCCTTTCCCAAGACCTCAAATTACCTCCCTATAATCGTCTCGGCATCTCATCCCAGACTCCGAATGCAACACTACTATAAGGTAGGATCTCGTCCATTCCGCAGAGAAGGAGCGAAGAGCCCAAAATCGAAGCTGTGGTGGCGAAAGCCAGGAGTAGATACTTAAAGCCAGGAGTAGATACTTATATACTACGTACACGTTGGGTACAAACAGAGGAAACAAAGACTAATGGAAGGGGTCTTCAGCATGAGCGAGAAGGTCTACCGTACGGAGCTCAACCCGTTGAGCTTCCTCAGGCGCAGTGCCTATATGTTCCCCGAAAAGGAGGCTGTGGTCTACGGCGAGCGGCGCTACACCTACGCGCAGTTCGAGGAGAGGGTCAACCGCCTCGCCTCACGCCTGAAGGACGCGGGTTTTCAGAAAGGCGACAGAATAGCCTTTCTCTGCCCGAACACGCCGCCGATGCTCGAGGGGACCTTTGCTATACCGGCGGCGGGCCTGGTCATGGTCACCGTAAACACCCGCCTGAGCGCCGATGAGGTCGAATACATCGTCGAACACTCGAAGTCGAAGATGGTCTTCGTGGACGCCGAGCTTGAGGAGCTGCTGGAAGGCGTGGACGAGAGCGTCGAGCGCATCCGGATCGACGACACCGGCGAGGAGGGCGACCCCTACGAGGACTATCTGGCAGAGGGCTCTCCAGAGCCGGTCGAAAGCGTCCTGGAGGACGAGGAGGAGACCATCTCTGTCAACTACACCTCCGGGACGACGGGACGTCCTAAGGGCGTCATGTACACCTATCGCGGCGCGTACATCAGTGCCCTTGGCAACGTCATAGAGACGCAGATGAACTACGAGACCCGGTACCTGTGGACGCTGCCGATGTTCCACTGCAACGGCTGGACCTATCCCTGGGCAGTAACTGCCGTCGCGGGAACACACGTGTGTCTGAGGAAGGTCGATCCTGGTCTGATCTGGGAGCTCTTCGAGTCCGAGGAGATAACGCACTACTGTGCGGCGCCAACGGTGCAGATACCGCTAGCCAACCACGACGAGCGCCGCAAGCTCGACAAGCAGGTCACCGCCGCGATCGCTGGCTACGTGCCGACGCCCACCCTTCTCAACCAGCTTCTCGAGCTCAACGTCCGACCGATACACCTCTACGGCCTGACCGAGACCTACGGTCCTATGACCACGAGCGCCCCACGCAAGGAGTGGGAGGAGAAAGACCCCGAGGAGCACGCGCGGCTCCTGGCACGCCAGGGCCAGGGCTACGTCACCGCGGACCTCGTAAAGGTTGTGGACGACGATATGAACGACGTGCCGCTCGACGGGGAGACGATGGGCGAGATCGTCATGCGCGGCAACATGGTTATGAAGGGCTACCTCGACAACGAAGAGGAGACGGAGGAGTCCTTCAAAGGAGGCTGGTACCACTCCGGCGACCTCGCCGTATGGCATCCCGATGGGTACATCGAGATCAAGGACCGTGACAAGGACGTGATCATCTCCGGCGGCGAGAACATTTCGGGTGTCGAGGTCGAACAGGTTCTCGCCGAGCACCCGGCCATAATGGAGGCCGCCGTCACCGCCATGCCGGACGAGCACTATGGTGAGCGTCCCAAGGCCTTCGTCACCCTCAAACAGGGCGAGGAAACTACAGAAGAGGAGATCATAGACTTCGTCAAGGGGCGCATCGCCCGCTTCAAGGCCCCCGCCGCCGTCGAGTTCATCGACGAGCTACCCAAAACCTCCACCGGCAAGGTCCAGAAGTACATTCTCCGCGAAAAGGAAGAAGAGAGCCAGGACGGCGATAGCAACGGAGGATAAAGCCATCCTGAAAGAAGAGACCTACGAGCACATCCTGTACGAGGGCGACTGTGTCGTCGCCCTCATACGCTATTAACCACCCGAAGAAGCGCAACACCTCGTCTTTGGCTCACCCACCTGAGCTTTCTCCCCTCGTTCCGGACACCGTCGATGGTCACAACTACCGAGGCCGGGGAGAGAGGATCGTATAATGAGCAGCCACTAGGGAAGCTCGAGGAGGGAATCCTGCATGAGCGAGAAGGTCTACCGTACGGAGCTCACACCACTGAGCTTCCTCGGACGCAGCGCCTACGTGTTCCCCGACAAGACCGCCGTCGTCCACGGCGAACGGCGCTACACCTACGCTCAGTTCGAAGAAAGGGTGAACCGCCTCGCCTCGCGCCTGCGGGACATGGGCTTGCAGAAGGGCGACAGGGTAGCTTTCCTCTGCCTGAACACGCCGCCGATGCTGGAAGCGAGCTTCGCGGTACCCGCAGCCGGTCTGGTCCTCGTCGCCATAAACACACGGCTGGGTAAGGACGAAGTCAAGTACATAGTCGAGCACTCCAGGTCAAAGATGATCTTCGTAGACGCCGAGCTCGAGGATCTACTGGAAGGTGTAGACGAGAGCGTGGAGATCGTACGGGTCGACGACACCGGCGAGAAGGGCGACCCATACGAGGAGTATATCGCCGAAGGTTCTCCCGAGCCTATCGAGAGCATCTTAGAGGACGAAGAGCAGACCATCTCCATAAACTACACGTCCGGGACGACGGGAAGGCCCAAGGGCGTTATGTACACCCATCGTGGAGCATACCTGTGCGCTCTGGGCAACGCCATCGAGATGGGGATGAATTACGAAACCAACTACCTTTGGACGTTACCGATGTTCCACTGCAACGGCTGGACCCTGCCCTGGGCCGTGACCGCCGTCGCGGGGACTCACGTGTGCCTGAGAAAGATCGATACTTCACGAGTCTGGGAGCTCTTCGAGTCTGAGGAGATCACACACTACTGCGGAGCACCTACGGTCCAGATCGGGCTTGTCAACGACGACGAGGCGCACGAGCTCGACACTCAGGTGACCGCGGCAGTCGCGGCGTCGCCGCCCTCCCCCACCTTGCTCGGTAACTTGAGAAAGCTGAACGTCAGGGTCCTGCACGTCTACGGTCTCACGGAGACCTATGGTCCGATCACCACGAGCACCCCACGCAAGGATTGGGAGGAGAAGGAGCCCGAGGAACACGCCCGGCTCCTTGCACGCCAGGGCCAGGGCTACCTCACCTCCGAGCTGGTGCGGGTAGTGGACGAGCAGATGAACGACGTTCCCAGGGACGCCGAGACGATGGGTGAGATCGTCATGCGTGGCAACATGGTCATGAAGGGCTACCTCGACAACGAGGAGGCGACCGAAAAAGCCTTCGAGGGCGGCTGGTATCACTCCGGCGACGTGGCCGTATGGCACCTGGACGGATACGTGGAGATCCGGGACCGGGCAAAGGATGTGATCATCTCTGGCGGCGAGAACATCTCCACTATCGAAGTCGCGCAGATAGTCGACCAGCACCCGGCTGTCCTGGAGTGCGCCGTAGTCGCCATCCCCGACGAGAAATGGGGCGAGCGCCCCAAGGCTTTCGTCACTCTCAAGAGAGGCAGAGAAGCAACCGAAGAAGAGCTCATAGACTTCTGCAGAGAGCGCATCGCCCACTTCAAGGCTCCCGCCGTCGTGGAGTTCATGGCGGAGCTGCCGAAGACCTCGACCGGCAAGGTCCAGAAATTCGTTTTGCGCGAGAAGGAGTGGAAGGGCTACGAAAAGAAGGTGAACTAATAGAGAACCGGGAGGTTTCAAATGCCCAGGATGCACGTCCTGAAAGTCTTCGGCGGCGAGGGAGGTCCCTCGGTCAAGTTCGGGAGGCGCGTAACATTCGTCGACGCACGAGAAGAAAGTATAGACTGAAGGTGACAAAGGAGGATATTATGATCGAAGCCGAAAGCCGCACCTACGAGCACATCGAGTATGAGAGCGACGACACCATCGCTCTCATCACCATGAACCGCCCCAAGAAGCGCAACGCTCTGTCCCTGGATCACATGCGGGAGCTGATAAGCTGCTTCAAGGCGATAGGCGAGGCCGGCGAGACGCCGGTCGTCGTCCTGCGCGGCAACGGCCCCGCTTTCTGCGCCGGCCACGATCTCTCCGAGATGGTCGGGCGCTCCCCCGGTTTCTACCGCCACCTCTTCGACGTCTGCTGCGAGCTCATGGAGACGATCCAGGCCATTCCCCAACCTGTAATAGCCCAGGTCCACAGCATCGCAACCGCAGCCGGATGCCAGCTCGCCGCGACCTGCGACCTCGTCGTCGCCGCCGAAGAGGCCCGCTTCGCCACACCAGGCGTCAAGATAGGCCTCTTCTGCTCCACCCCGATGGTCGCCTTGAGTCGTTCAGTAGGCCAGAAAAAGGCCATGGAGATGCTGCTCACCGGGGATTTTATCTCCGCAGAAGAAGCCCTCGCCGAGGGGCTCGTAAACAAGGTAGTTCCGGCCGAGGAGATAGAAACAGAGACCCGGAAGCTCGCGGAAAAGATAGCGGAGGCAAGCCCGCTCGTGGTGGGGGTTGGCAAGCAGGCCTTTTATCGCCAGTTGGAGATGCCGACGGATCAAGCCTATGCTTACACCAAGGAGATCATGTCCTTCAACGCCACCTTCGCCGACGCCCAGGAAGGCATGTGCGCCTTCCTCGAGAAGCGCAAGCCGGAGTGGAAAGGGCGCTGAGATTTCCGAACCGCTGAACTGCTACGCCAAGGAGGCTGCCGAAAAGTAAACACGGCGCTACTACTTGGGAGAGGTAACCGGATCGAGTTAAGCTGAAATCGATGCGAAGTTAGTTACACGTGGAGATATCTGAAGCTTCGAATCAGGACCGGGGGCAGGGGGACCAGATGATGACGAGCACCATCACGCAGCCTCGGGAGAAGAAAAAGCAGAAGACGAAGGGGCTGCCGCCCTACAACGTGATCCTGCTCGACGACGACGAACACAGCTTCGAGTATGTTATCTACATGCTCAAGACGCTCTTCGGGCATTCACCGGAGCGCGGCTACCGAATGGCGATGGAAGTGCATACCACCGGCCGGGTAGTCGTCGCCACCATGAATCTGGAGCACGCCGAGCTGAAGCGCGATCAGATCCACGCCTTCGGGCCCGACCCGCTCATCCCGCGGTGCAAGGGATCGATGTCGGCAATCATAGAGCCGGCGTCCGGCTGATTTAACGCGAACTTCCTCACAGCAGCTCTCAGCAAGGTGGTTCGGGCGAGGCTGCCGCCACCAATACGCCAATAAGAAGCGCCGCCATTACCCATTGACCAGAGCAACTACTCCACTCATCGCCAGCCTACACACTACGTTGTCCTGTCCCCCGCGGCTCCACCACAGCCAAAAGAGCTAATGGCTGAAAGCTGACGGCTGACGGCGCGTCTTGCAGAAGGGTCCTTCCGCAAGACGCTATCACGCCTGATCCCAGTACGTGACGGCGCCGTCCTTGTACTTGATGAACCGTACGTTGCCGTCCTGGGAGATAACTACTGTGATGACGCTGGGGAACGCGTTGCAAAGACGGTAGGCGGAGCGGTGGCGGGTTCCAAAGCCTTCGGTGGATTCCTCGACGACTTCGTTTCCTTCGATGTCGAGGGCCTTCGCCACTATTTTTACGCTGGGCAGCCCACCTGATATCTCGCCACCGAAGCCCAACACCTCGAAGCGCTGGGTCATCACGACCGCGCCGTCGACCCCGGAGAGGCTGGCGATCAGATGGGCTACCTCGAATATCGCCTCATCGAGGTCTGACAACTTCTCGTCGCTGCTAGCCTCGTACGCCTCCCAGCCGACCGCTTCGCTGCTGATGCCCCCGTAAGACCGTGCCAGGGTATTCATAACGCCTACTATGAGGGTGCGGAATCGGCGACGAGCCTCCTCTTCGGCGAACTTGTACTTCAGGGCCACGTACTGATCGTCGAGAATATCGTCGGCGAGGTCGGGGGGAATGATGACGATTGTCCCACCATGGCGGGAGTTCCTGACGGCGGAGACTATACGCTTCACCGTATGCTGGCCTATTATTCGTGTAACATCGTTGTCCAGAGGCGCCCAGACCTCGCCGTGCTTCTCCCGCGCCTCCTCGTGGAGAGCAGCATGGAGCGTCGCGAGCTCGGCCCGAACCGGGGCGAACGTGTCCGGGAGCCAGCGCGAGTTGTAGACGTCCATCGAGGAGTCGAAGAGCCCGCCTTCCTCGAGCTTGCCGACGAGGAGAGAGCCGCGGTCCACCGCGATGCGTCCCGGTCCCATAACACGGAGGATCGGCACCGGCGGCAGCGGAGGAGGAGCGTCCCTCCCGCCCTGGTCCGCCCGCAACCAGCGGGGGCCAGAGTGGACGAGGCCCCATATCCTGAGCCCACGCTTTCCGTCCAGGCCGACCCCGATGAGTGTTCGGTAGTAGTTGGCGGCCGGCGAGAGCCGGCGGAGTTCCTGGACGTCGAACGGCCGGGACTCGGGGAACTCGAGCCGATGCAGGCCACCGGGTGGCCCCTCACCAGAGGGGAGGTGCTGAGGTTCACACAGCATCGCCCGGAACGTGACGGACCGCCCCTCCTCGCGCAGCAGGCTCGCCTGGTAGCAGGCCGAGAGGAGGCCCTCGAACACCGCCGGATCCGGCAGGGGATCGACGCTGAGGTCCGTCTTGCTCCACCGCTCGCGAACGAAAGAGGCCAGATCATGGGGATACGCATCGTACATGGCTGTTCGGGAGTAGTAGATCCTACGCCGAGCCGGAGAGCGTCGCCAACTCTTCGTCGCTGAGACGTAGCTTGGCTGTGCCGACGTTCTCCTCCAGGTGTTCTACAGAGGAGGTGCCGGGTATGGGTAACATTACCGGAGACTTCGCCAGCAGCCACGCGAGTGCCACCTGCCCCGGGGTAGCGTCGTGGCGGGCGGCGGTCTCGTCTAAGGGTCCGCCGGGACGGGCCAGATTGCCGGTCGCCAGCGGGAACCAGGGGATGAAGCCGATACCGGCGCGCTCGCAGAAGTCGAGCACGTCTTCCGAGCCGCGGTCGGTGAGGTTGTAACGATTCTGCACCGTGACTATCGGCACGATCTCTCGCGCCCGTTCGATATCCTCGACCCCGACCTCTGAGAGACCCACGTGCCGGATCTTGCCCTCCTCCCTGAGCTCGGCCAAAACGCCCAGCTGCTCCTCTGAGGGTACCTTGGGATCTATGCGGTGCAGCTGGTAGAGGTCTATGCGCTCGACCTTGAGCCTCTTTAGGCTTCCCTCACACGCCTCCCTGAGATGCTCCGGCCTGCCGTCGGTTTCCCACTGTCCCGGTCCCGGGCGCACGAAGCCGCCCTTGGTGGCGACGACCAGGTCCTCGGGGTAAGGGTAAAGCGTTTCGCCTATCAGGCGTTCCGAAACCTCGGGGCCATAGGAGTCGGCGGTGTCGATGAAGTTCACGCCGAGCTCGACCGCCCGCCTCAGCACTGCCCTGGCCTCCTCGGGGTCTTCGGGCTCTCCCCAGACACCCTCTCCGGTCAAGCGCATCGCGCCGAAGCCCAGACGGGTCACGGTGAGGCCATCCAGAGCAAAAGTGCCGGCGTTGGGTCTTTCTTTTGACATCTCTACGCACCCTTTCTGATCGGTTGCGTTCTACAGCTTAACGCAACTACTCCCGAGCGTGGCCACGCTCCTACCTGTTTGCGGGGCCAAGGCGGAGGATACGGTCGTCATCGGGGCTAGGGTTGCCGCGACCGTCGCGGTTGCTTGTGAGGATCCAGAGAGAGCCATCGGGGGCCTGGACGACGTCGCGGAGACGGCCGGCTTCGCCCTTCAGGAGCTCTTCACGTTCTGTTACGGTGCCGTCAGGATCGAGCGCGAGGCGCCAGAGACGCTGGCCGCGCAGCCCCGCCATAAAGAAATTACCTTCCCATTGCGGGATCGCGCCGTTCACCAGTATCGTCGCCCCACTCGGGGAGGCTTCATCTGTAGACCACGTTGAGATGGGATCTATGTACTCCTTGGAGGCGAATAAGCCACCCTCCCCCTCGACCTCTGGCCAGCCGTAGTTGCCACCCGGGACTATGCGGTTCACCTCGTCGAAACGGTCCTGGCCGAACTCGGTAGCGTAGAGTTGGCCGCCTGCGTCCCACGCCAGACCTTGCACGTTGCGGTGGCCATAGGAGTAGACAGGGTTGCCAAGGAACGGGTTGTCTCGGGGCACCTCTCCCTCGGGCGTAATGCGTAGAATCTTGCCGCCCAGAGAGTTGATGTCTTGGGCGCTTGGGCGATCTCCCGCATCACCCGTGCCTATGTACAGGTTGCCGTCGGGGCCAAAGGCGATCCTGCCACCATCGTGGTAGGTGCCGACGGGGATGCCCGTCAGGATGGGCTCCGGTACCTCACCTTGCCTGAAGCGGACCACGCGGTTGTCTTGCTCGGTCGAGTAGTACGCGTAGATGAGGCCGTCTCTCCCGTAGTTGGGAGAGAGCGCGATGCCGAGCAGGCCGCCCTCCCCGGTGCCGCTCTCGGGCAGCCGCTGCAGCTCCTCGACGTTGCCCGAGGAATCCAACGACAGTAGCCGTCCGCTGTCGCGTTCGGTGACGAGGGCTTCGCCGTCCGGGGTGAATACCAGTCCCCAGGGCGCCTCGAGCCCCGTCGCGATTACACTAGTCTCGACCCTGACCGGTCCGGCGCTCGCCGAGGTGCCCTCCGGGTCCGCGAGCGTCGTGTCTTCGAGGGAGGGCGTCTCGCTCTCGGTCTGAGAGCCGTTGCCCCCCGGCCCCGACGGCTCATTAGTTCCCTGGTTCGTGTTGCCGGCGCACCCAGTGGAGAGAAAGATAGCAGCGAGGATTATGACCAAGAAGGTTGGAAGGCGCTCCGTTGCGTCGTTCGGCTCGAACATCTTCATCACGCTGCTCAAAGTTCGATGAGGCACCACACCTCCAAGATGGCTGGAGTCAGTAAGGACGTCTCGATTATAGTCCAGGGTCCGGTCCGGCCGATCTGTGCCTTTCGAGGCGATGAGGGTAGGATCGCCGATTGTGATCTAGAATCCATCACCTGAGTATTGACCGTTCGGCGATCGGAGACCGGTGTCAGAGGAGAGAGCAGGAGCCGGCGGCGCTTCAGAACGGAAGACGGTAAAGCAGCGACTCGACGGTTTGCGACCGCTGCTCGGCGCGGTGTTTCTGGCTACATATGCTGTTACGTCTTTCACGTCCGGAGCTCCAGCCACGGCTGTTTTTCTTGGGACGGGGTTGCTGCTCTGGGCGCTCTCGGTGCCGTGGACGAGCACCTTCCACAAGGCACTGGCGCTGGCGGCGTTCCTCGCGCTCGGGACGGACGTTCTCTCGGGGCGGTTCGATGCTGGTGCGTTCTTTGACGGGCTCCCTGCCTACTTCAACATAATCGCGGTGCTTCTGGTCTTGAGCATCGCCGGGTATCCCATCCGGGCCGAGCGATACGAGGCCCAGATCCGGGCGCTCCTCTCGGCCATGACAAAGAGAGGCGTGGGCGTGGAGACAACAGCCGGGGCTCTTGGACACGTCCTGGGGGCGGTGCTGGACGTCGGGTCATTCGTGCTTATAGACGTGATCCTGCGCAGAGCCGCTCCCCACGAGCGCATTGAAGCCCTGATATGGGCGGGCCGGACCTTCTCGTTTACTCCGCTCTGGAGTAACCTGAACGTATTTAC
>JAWWQA010000154.1:0-5441 GCA_033854695.1 Rubrobacteraceae bacterium | reverse complement strand
AAGGGCAGAAGATCGGACTCGAGCGAACCCTCCGGGAGGAGTTTGGACAAGGGCGTGAGGAGGAGCGGCGCGCCGAACAGAAGCGGCACGCGGCGGAGCTTCAAGCCCTGAGGAGCGCCGCGGCGAGCCGGGAGCTAGAACTCCAGAAGGAGCTTCGCGAAGCGGCCGAGAGCCACCGGGCCGAGGTCGAGGAGCTCAGACTGGAACTCGAGAAGAGTATCGTGGCTCTCGAAGAGCGGCGCAAGACGGAGCTCAGGGAGGTCAAACGCCTCGCCGCGGGACGTGAGCGGGAGCTCAGGCGAGCGCAGGCGGCGCGTCTCAAGGAGGAGAAGGAGGAGGCGGAGCGTCGCATCTCAGCCTTGAATGCCCAGAGGGAAGCGGACAACTACACCCTTCGGGAACAGCACACCGCGGAGCTCGAGAAGGTACGGCGGCCCCTGGAAGCTCGCCTCGCCGCCGAAGAGGAGCGCCGCAAGTCCCAGCTCGTTGCCCTCGAAGAGCGCCTGGAGGGCATGCAAGCGCGACATGAGTCCGAAGCTCGCCTCTACGTAGAACGCCTCAAGGAGCTGGAGCACGAAAAGGTCGTGGATAAAGGGACCGCCGAACAGGAACTGGAGCGGCGCCTCGCCGAAGCGGAGGAGGAGAGGACACGCCTGGAGGACCGTATCGGGGAACTCCAGGACGCTGTGCAGGAGTCGGGGACTCTTGAAGCCGAGCTGCGGGCGACGCTCGGGGCAGCCGCCGTACGCGTCGAGGAAGACGAGCAGCCGGACTACGGTGAAACGGAAGAACAACGGGTGGCGCCCGAGGACCTGGAGGAACGCCTCGAGGAGGCGGAGGCGGCACGTCTTCTGGCCGAGGAGCGTGCGGCGGACCTGGAGGAACGGCTGCGGGAGGCCGAGGAAGAGAGCAGACGGCGCGCTCAAGAGCTGGAAGAGGCGCTGGAGGGCCTAAGGAAGGTCTCGGATCCCGAGCAGCGCCTGAGGTCGGGCATCTCCCTGTTCAACGCCAGCGAGCACACGCGCACCGTGGCCTCCATCTCCAAGGCCCTAGGGCTGCCGAAGGTGCACGCAGGCGCCGACGGCGGACCCGATTCACCGGTCAAGAAGCCCGTCATAACCTTCATCTGGAGCGACATGGCCTGGCGCCGTTACGTCTCCGACCCCACCGAGGGCGTCGAGGAGCCGCGAGTGTATCTGATCGGTGCCGGCGACGACCCCTCCGACCTACGCCGCCCCGATCTCGAATCCAACGCTCGGATGGATGCTCGGGGTCGTCTCATCTTGGGCGTCCAGGCGCATTGACGCTGTCAGCTATTAGCCACCAGCTGTCAGCTACGTTCCGGTCGGAGAATGCAAGCGACGCGGAACGAAGAACCGGTCTTCGGCCCGGCTTACCGCATCGCCTCATCAGCCGACTTTCGGCCCCCACAGCTTTGCTGGTTGCTGAAAGCTGACTGGCTGACTAGCTATTTGCGACGCTCGCGGGCGCGGATTATGCGTTGGTTGTGTACGTAGAGCGTCTCGCCCCGGCGCGCTCCCACGTAGGACGCTGCAAGGACCACGACGAAGAGCACTCCGGTGAACAGTAAGGCTCCGGGGGTGCGCAGGTTGGCCAAGGGGTCGCTGCTGCGGACACCGACGGCGGCAGCGGCGAAGTTGACGACGGGTGAGATGCCGAAAGATGCCACTCCAACCATAACGCCGTGCAGCCGGCGGCGCGACGGTGCCCTGTACGAGGCGAGCATGCCGCCGAAATAAAAGGCGAAGGCCGCCGCGAAGAGCACGATGACCGCAGGTAGGGCCGTCGAGGCGAGCTCAGGGCCGAAGAAGCGGGTAAAAAAGGGCGCGGCGATGCCGAAAATCACCAACACCCCGATTCCGAGCGCGAGGAGAATACCGATCAGCACAGCGCCAACGCTCTTCATCATGCGTCTATCTTATCAAGCCCTCCTCAATGGTCATGTAGCCGGTCTTACGTCTCAGCCTTCGGAAAGGGCTGCCACCAGCTCGCGGCAGAATGCCGGGATGTCAGGAACGACGCGGCCCCAGACGAGGTTGTTCTCGCGGAAGGCGGGCTTATCTACCCAGGTCGCCCCGGCGTTCACGAGGTCGTCTTTGATCCCGAGGGAGCCCGTGGCCGAGACACCCTCCACGATGCCGGCGGAGATCGCCACGAGCCCGCCGTGGCAGATGATGCCGACCGTCTTGCCTCTGTCGTGGACCGCTTTGATGAGATTGGTGACCGCCGGGTAGCGCCGCAGCTTGTCCGGAGCCCAGCCACCGGGGATCACAATACCGTCCAGCTCCGAAGCATCCACGTCGTCCGGCGTAACGTCTGCTCTGGCCTCGAGGAAGTTCTTACCGGAAACTGGCTCCAGAGTCGGCCCCGCAGAGATCACCTCCGCCCCCTCCTCTCGCAAACGCATTACCGTCACCCAATACTCGAGGTCCTCGAACCCCTCAGCGACGAGAACCACGACCTTCTTACCCCTTAGCTTCATGCAGGCTCCTTTCGTTCAAGTTGGTCAGCTAGTCAGCATTTCAGCTTGTCAGCTTTCCACTTTTTGATTGTAGAGCATGTCACGTTCAGGGGGCGAGCAGGGCGTCCACGGCATTCTTCGCTTCTTCGCCCCCAATCTCTAGCGCGCGAACGAGCTCGGGAACAGCAGCGGCGCCGCTACCGGACCGGAGAAGGCGCTCGGCGGCTTCGAGGTGGCGACGGTAATCAGAGGTGGGACTATCGAGCTCCTCTGGAGACGCCGGCTCCTCTCCGCGTACCAGGGCAAGTAGCTCCTCGCCGTAGCGAGCAGCGCGACGCAGACCTATACCTTTTATGGAGCCAAGCTCGTGAACGCTTCGCGGTTTGCAACGGGCTATCTCCTCGAGGTGAGAGTTGTGCAGGACGACGTAAGCGGGGACCTGCTGGCGCCGCGCCTGATCTCCGCGCCATGCTCGCAAGCGCTCGAAGAGCTCCGCGTCCGCCGCGTCCGTGGGAACGCTGGTGGCCTCTGCGTTCACCCTCTCGGCTGCCGGAACGAGGGGGCGTTCAGCAGCGGGGATGCTCGCCTGAGCGGCCACGGGAGCCCGTCCGGAGAGAGCTATACCTTTGTCGGTCTCTCCGAGGCACACGTCGCAGCCGGCGCAGGGGGCAACCTCTTGCGTATCACCGAAGTGCCTGAGGAGGTGTTCGCGGCGACAGGTTTCGAGGGTCGCGTAGGTTTCGACGGTCCGGATCTGATCGTATGCCGCCCGCGTCCGGCTCTTTAGCCGGGCGACGATGGTCCGGCGACTACCCTCGTCGAGACTCTCCTTTTTAAGCCGCACATCGGCGAGGGAGCCGCGGGGCACAGCCTCGACTACTCCATCCGCCATGAGCTTGAAGAGGGCCGTCTGAGCAACGACCGGCCGCACGCCCGCACGCCGCGCGAGCTCTGGCAGGGAGACGATACCATCCCCAGGTAGGGTGGCGTGGACGCGCGTGACCTCCTCGTGGACCTCTCCACCCAAACCCTCGGTCTCCTCGTCCACCCGACGCACCTCGACGTCACCCCACAGATCATAGCCTCGCGTGACGAGCCCCGCCTCCTCGAGCCCGCCGAGGAGAGATCCAGCGAGGTCAGGCTCCACGCCGCCTAGAGAGCTTAAAGTCGCCGGCGGCAAGTGTACCCGTCCCCCACTCGCTACCTGAGAGAGCGCACGGAAGAACGATTGGACCTCATCGGCCCCTGCAGCGTTGATGGTGACAAGGCGTTTGCGCCTTCCGAGGTCTGCGCCCCTGTACAGAACTACGCACTCGCTAGGCTCCCCGTCACGTCCCGCGCGTCCGGCCTCCTGAATGTAGGCGGGGAGGCTACCGGGGACGCTCGCGTGGACCACGAAGCGTACGTTAGGCTTGTCCACCCCCATCCCGAAGGCGACCGTCGCGACCACCACGTCGAGCTCGTCGGTCATGAAGCGTTCCTGCACGCTCGAGCGTTCCGCAGAGCCCATCCCGGCGTGGTAGTGTGCGGCGTCCACCCCGGCGCGTTTCAGGCTCGTCGCAAGCTCCTCGCACTCTTTGCGTGTGGTGCCGTAGATAATTCCCGGCGGCGGCGAGGAGCGGATGATGTCCAGAATCAAGGGCAGCTTGTCCTTCTTGTCTTTGGCGGAGAGGACGCGGTAGGTGAGGTTCGGACGGTTGAAGCTCGTCACCACGACCTTTGGCTCGCGCATCCTCAGAGAACGCAGGATGTCCTGCCGCACACGCGGCGTCGCGGTTGCCGTCAGTGCCAGGACAGGCGGCGCCCCTAAGTCCCGCACGACGCGCGGCAAAAATAGGTAGTCCGGGCGAAAGTCGTGACCCCACTCCGAGATACAATGCGCCTCGTCAACCACGAAGAGCCCTACACCGGCTTTACGCAGAGCCAGGACGAACTCTAGAGACCGGAGGCGTTCCGGGGCGACGTAGAGCATCCGGATCTCACCAGTGCGCATCCTCCGCTCGACCTCCCACCGCTCCTCCGGCGAGAGCCCGGAGTGCAGCGTAGCCGCCCCCTCGACCGAGCTCTGCAACAGCGAGTCCACCTGGTCCTTCATCAGCGAGATGAGCGGAGAAACGATCACCGTAAGACCCTCCCTCATGAGGGCCGGCACCTGGTAGCAGAGACTCTTTCCGCCCCCCGTCGGCATGACGGCTAAAGTATCCCGCCCGTCGAGGACGGCCCGTATAACCTCCTCCTGTCCGGGCCGGAACGAGTCGAAGCCGAAAATCTCTTTCAGTACGGTGAGCGGCACGGAAATAGTTATAAGCCATCAGCAATAGACTTTCAGCGATCAACTCCACGCTCTCACCACGTTCGGCTTCTCCGACACGGCCGAAAGAGCGCGCAGATGCGATCTGGCTGGAAGTCTCGGAAACTCAGAGGTCGAGGAGGCACAAGTGCTTAACAAGAGCCGGGGGCAAGAGCTCCCGGCTCGGTCCGTCTTTGCAGTAGCGACCTTTCTTAGCTGAGTCTTTCGAGGACGCCCCTCATCTCTTCGCGGTTGTAGGCGCGAAGGGTAGTGGTTCGAAGATTCCCTGCGGAGCTTAGTTCGAGGCAAAAGGCGCTAATACTTTCATCATCAGGTGCTTCGGCCAGGCCGACGATATCGTGGGGACCAACAGTCCAGTAGATCTGCTCCAAGCTTACCCCGTGCTTGTTGGCGAGCTCGGTAGAGCGGTCATACCGATCTACAGTATCCCTAACATTTCTGACACCTTGGTCAGTCCAGTTAATGAGGAGAACATACGTGGGCATCAGCTTCCTCCTTTCCCCGCTTTCCCCAGCGGGTTAGATCACTCTGCGACAATGACCCATGATCATAAAGCAGTCAAGAGGTACGAGGCAACGTTTGCTCATAGCTTTTAGAGGCAGGGTGCCTCTATCCACGGAATGCCTAGAGAAACTGTCCGAAAAGCCC
>JAWWQA010000153.1:0-3932 GCA_033854695.1 Rubrobacteraceae bacterium | reverse complement strand
GCCGCCGCTCCCCGGCGTAAGGCTGCGCACGCAAGCGGGGCCTTCCGTTGACCCTCACAGCAGACCGGCTACCTTCGAGAGGCCGCGCACGCCGAGGCCTCCGTCGGAGTTGATGACTACCCCGGTTACGCCTCTGGAGAGCTCCTTGCTCGCCAGGTAGAGGTAGGCCCCGACGTGGTCTTTGGCCTCGAACTCGAGCTGGAGCGGGTTTATGGACTTGAGCGCCTCCTTCATCTTCGGCGAAGCGAGCATCGGTTCCTCCTGATCCAAGCTCTTCAGGCCCCGTATCTCGGTGGCGGTGCCACCGGGCGCTACGCCGTTAACCCTTACCTTGGGAGCCAGCTCATAGGCCATCTCCGTGAGGAGACCTCTGACGGCGAACTTGGAGGCCATGTAGAGTGGACCTCCCCCGTCCGGGTAGAACGACGAGTTGGATAAGGTGTAGATAATGCACCCCTCGGATTCGATCAGGGCCTCCGCGCAGACCTTGGTGGCGAGCACATAGCTCTTCACGTTTACCGCAAAAATCTCCTCGAAAGCCTCGTCGAGCTTCTCCTTTGGGATACGCTTCAGCTTCGCCTGGTTGTCCCACAACCCGACGCAGCACACCAGAGCGTCCAGCCGGCCGAAGGCGTCAAGGGTCTCTGAGAACGCCCGCTCGTTGTCCTCGAGGCTGGTTGCATCTCCCCGAATGGCCTTCACGTTAGCACCCAGCGCCTCCAACTCTTCGACTTTCTCTGGCGATATGTCGAGCACGCCTACCTGCATGCCCTCACCGACGAGGGCTTCGACCACGGCCCGGCCTATCCCCGAGCCTCCACCCGTTACCAGCGCGACCTTGCCGCTTAGACTGTCCACTCTACTACTCAAGCTTTACTAACCCCCTTCATCCTAATGCGTACCCCGTGGTCCGTACGGCTCTTCGAGGAACTTCGAGAAAGTAGCGGTAGTTTGCCAGGTCAGGCTCTCGAGCAGGGGGGCGCCAAGATAGATCTGGTAGTCTAGCTTGGGTGAGAGGATCTCCAGACGCGCATCGTTCCCGACGCGGACTTTGCGCACGAGGGTGAACGCGAACTCGTTGCTGAACTCGGTATACTCTTCTTTCGCGGTTACTCGCCTCTCTTCCACCTCTTCCGCGTCAATGGCTTCGGGCGGGGCTTCGAGAGTATTCGAGAACGTCTCGGGAGTTTGCCACGCCAGGCTCTCGAGCAAAAGGGGGTCGAGGAAAACCCGTTGGTCCGTCTCGGGCGAGTAAATCTCCAGGCGCACCCCGTTCCTGGTGTGAACCTTGCGCACGAGGGTAACCGCGGACTCGTTGCTGATCTCGGTGTACTCGTCTTCCATGTACCCTTCCTTTAAGAGCTCTCTCGCGGGCTGTACTACTACAGCCGTCGCGGGCCCCCTTAGAGCCTTCTCGGTTCGTAAGCGCTTTACCTAGGAGGAGGTGCTTCGCCTAGACGCTCAGAGGAAAACGGAGAGGTTGTGCGTAGTCAAGACGGAGTGGTCCAGCAGGATCACCCTCTTCTTGAGCTTCCACTGACCCTCTTCCTTGCGCAAGACGTCCTTGCGCTCCGCGGAGAGCACGTCATAGTGCGGGACGCTGCCCCGCGAGCGGTACAGGAGCAGGTTCGACCTTACCGCGACCTCGTTTTCCTCCCCACCTTCTGCAACCCTGATGTTGGTCACGAAGTGGCGGGTGCGGGAGGGGGGATCCTCCGCCCAGGCGTACTCCGTCTCCAGGCGCCTCACCCGTAGCTCCAGGCTCCCGCGTGTCTCCTCGAAGTAGAAGGCTTCCTCGCTAAAGCCGTCCCCATCTACCCGCTCCCGGTTCACCCGCACCGGCATCAGGTACTCCGCATCGTCGGTGAACAGCTCTAGCCACTCCCGTTCGTGGTGTTCGTCCAAGAGCTCGGCTTCGTGCATCAAGAACGAGTAAACTTCCCAGTAAGTCTCCACCGATGTCTCAATCATCGTACCCCCCCGGTCGTCAGGACCAGAATAGCCATCATCTATCCTTGCTACTTCAGCATGTGGTCGAAGTACGATTCCCAGAAGCGGCGTTGGGCGAAGTCCACGTAGTTCTTGGGGTAAGCTGTACCGGGGCCGGGCCACTCCGAGTCGGGGATCGGCTCGACGTGGGCGAGCCCCGCCGCGTAGTTGAGGTAGTGCTGTCCTGACATCTCTCCCGCAGCCACACGGGTGACGCCGCTCCAGTTCTCCGCGTCGTCCTGCTCCAGTGTCCCGGAGGCGCCGAAGGTCGTCAGGAGGGCCCGGTTGGAGTTCTTCTTGAACTCCTCGGGGGCGTCCTTCTCTACCAGGCACCAAGACCACACCTCTATCTTACCCGGCCCCATCGGTTGCCAGATGCGGAGCGTCAAGTAAGGAACGGATGTTGCCAGAGGCCCTTCCGCCTCTATCGCCATCGCCGAGTGGAGGAAGCTCAGGTTCGGGAAGACTGTGGCGTTTAGGGGGAGTATGGAGCTCTCTTTAAGGAGCTTGACCTGCTCCGGCTCGAGGTTCTCCAGCATGGAATCCACGATACTTTGGGGATAGTTGAAGTAGCTTCCTGGCTTGAACCCCATGAACAGGCACCCGTGCATGCCGGCGGTTATCTGCACGCCGTCTTTGAGATAGGCCGGGTTCTTGACGCGCATGATGCCCGCTTTGATGGTGCTCATGTGCGTCGACTGGGTGTGGTACCCGTCGCCTATAAAGTTCTCGGCGGCAAGCTTCCAGTCCGCCGGCATCACCCACCTCTGGGGGGCTCCTACCACCTCCAGGCCGGCCGGGCTCTTCTTGAGGTAGAAGTCCAGGTACCAGCCCATATCCCCTATGTACTCCTCCAGTGGGGGAACCTCCGGGTTCAAGCTGGCGAAGATCATGCCCTCGTAAATTTCCATTCTCGGCGCGGGGGTCATGGCCCACTCGTCCTTGTCGAGCCCGTCGGGGCCGTACGCCTCCTTCTGGAAGGGTACTCCATTCAGCTTTCCGGTATTGGTGTAGGTGTACCCATGGTACGGGCAGCGAAAGTGGGAGGAGTTGCCCGCGTCCGACCGGCAGAGCTGCATGCCGCGGTGCCGGCACATGTTGAACAGGACGTGGATCTGCCCGTCCTCGTCGCGGGAGACGATGAAGCTGTCGTCGATGATCCGGCGCAGCACGTAGTCGCCGGGCCAGGGGATCTCGGTCTCGTGGGCTAGAAAGATCCAGGTCTTCGCGAAGATCTTCTTCGCCTCAAACTCGAAGATCCCGGGCTCGTTGTACACCTTGGCGAGGAGTTTGCCTTCTTCCTCGAGTGCCCGCTTGGCCTCTTGTAGGATCTCTTGGGTCTCCCTTTCCCGGGTGGGTTGCTCTATCACTGCCCTTTCCTCCTCAGCATGCTTTTGTCCTTGTGGACGTTTACTTATTAGCACAGGTTTTGCGTTTCGGTCAACTTGGTGTTCGCTGTCACCGAACACGGAGCTACAGACAACGTAAGAGGCCTTGCGATCAATAAGGTCCTCCGTTTCGTGATAGTACGTAACGCTTCCTTCCCCGAGGGCTTGGTTTCGGGATCGCCGGGAAGCCGGCGGGAAATGCTCGTGTGCCGCGCGCGTATAGTAATTCCGCGACCCTAAAAACAAATTGCGGAAGATGGGTTCGTAGAAGATCTGGGATGATAGTATCTTTTTGCCGAGGTTGTCATGATGAGAGCGCCGATGCTGTTTGACCTTACCGAGAGCCTGATCCGGGAGCACGCGTCCTCCGAGTCGTTTCGCAGGGGCGAGGATTACTACCGGCAAGGGACCGTACTCTCCCTGACCCGGCGCGACGGCGTACTCCAGGCGGAGGTGGCGGGTAGCGAGTTTGCTCCCTATGAGGTCCAGGTCGCTTTCGATGAAGCCGGCATCACGGAAGCGGCGTGCAGCTGCCCATACGAATGGGGCGGCTGG
>JAWWQA010000152.1:0-6954 GCA_033854695.1 Rubrobacteraceae bacterium | reverse complement strand
TGGATCGCGAACAGTTCCTCGACCTCTTGGGAGCCGTACCTGAGCTGCGCGTCGCCTTCGAGCGCGGGGTGGAGGCACGCCGCCGGGCTAACCTTGCCGCCTTGCAGGAAGTCGTACAGGTAGGTGGCGGGCGATGAGCGGGCGGAAAACAAGCGCCCCGCGCACTGGTATGCCAGTACCAGGTCGCTCTCAAAATGGCGAGACCGCATCTTCGCCGAGGCCATCCTCCGCCGCTCCTCGGTCCGGAATCAACGGGAGATCAAATCCAGCAGTGGTGGAGCCTGAGGTTTTGGCCGAACTTCCGCTGTTCCGCGGCCTGGCGGTCGAGCAGTTGTCGAAGCTCAGCACCTTCCTGCAGTGCAAGAGATATCCTGCTGGAACCGAGATCATAACGGTGAATCAGCCGGGCGAGATCGCCTACATCATCGTCGATGGCAGCGCCAAGATCCACATAGATCAGTCAGACGGTAGCGACGTTATCCTGGCCATCCTCGGAGCTGGCGAGATCGTGGGCGAGATGAGCCTGGCGGATAGCCTCGGCCGCTCTGCCACGGTGTCTACCCTGGAGCCTTGCACACTCCTCTTAATGGACCGCCCCACCTTTTGGGCGAGCCTGCAAGAGATGCCGACGATAACCTACAACCTTATGAAAATCTTCTCCCGCCGGCTGCGGCTGGCCAACCTGCACACCCAGTCGCTGGTGCGGCTGGACGTCTACGGTAGGGTGGCCGGCCAGCTACTGGCCTTCGTGCAAGAGTACGGAGAGGTTGCCCCGAATGGCGATGTTCTCATTCCCCTACGTCTAACGCAGAGCGATCTAGCCAGCATGGTCGGTGCCTCACGCGTGCGGGTCAACCAGGCTCTTGGCTTCTACAAGCGGCGCAACTACGTCTCGGTGAACCACGACCGCCACATCGTCGTTCACGATGTGGCCGCCCTCAGCCGCCGTTGTAGCTAGCCCACTCTACTAGAAGGAGCACGAACATTCCTCCGGTACCACGCGATACGCGGTAACTGATTTAACAGGCAAGGTGATAAATATTTAATAACAGGCTTCCCGAGAACCTGATATCGTTCTAACTAATGTAAGCCATCCTGGAAAGGACGCGGATATGACGGAAGGCATGCCCCCAACCCTGGAGCAAAGTCGGCAGATACATCGATCCTTGACAGAGAAGGTGCTGGATAAGGCCTGCAGCGACCCCCAATGGAAGCAGCAGCTTCTCGACGACCCGGAAGAGGCTATGCGGGCGGCTGGTTTTCCGGAGGCCCAGCAGCTTCAGCAGATACAGGCCTCGGCGCAGGGGAGCGAGGTTAGCGGCCAGTGGTTCCCCGGCGGCGAAGAAGGCGGTGGTGGCGGCCATGGGGGTGGCGGCGATTGGTGCCGTTCCTGGACCTGGTACTGCTCGTGGTGGACATATCGCTGGGAGCGGGGTTAAGGTCATCGCCGATCTAACTGACGCGTAAGCCTAACTAATAGGCGTCGCGGCCAAGCAGGAATGCTCCGGTCGGTGGTCGACTAGCAAAACATAGACGCGAACTTTTCGTAAGCGCAAACTACGCGAAGAAAGTTACGGCTCCCGGAGCGTAAGAGGCGCCCAGGCACAGCACAAGGAGCTGCCTGGGTGCCTCTATCTTTTTTCTAGCCAGCGTAAGCTGTCCTCGGAAGGTAAAGGAGGCCAGAGACATGGCGGAAGAGATGACTACTCGTGTAAATTAAGCAACGAGAAGGTCGCGCATCCCGGTGCCTAGGAGTTGTTCGGACGCTTCTCCCGTATATTCTCCCGGTATGATGGGCCGAACGAAGGAGGGTGATGAACGAGCAGAGCGGGGCTGGAGAGATCATACAATATCTCGGCGGTGCGCCAGTATACGGCCAGCCGGAGAACGGTGCCGTTGCTGCGGCCTGGAAAAAGAGATCCGATGGTGTACTCCTTGCGCTCATCGTGGAGGCATGTAGTAGCGAGCCTGCAAGTGCCGCGGGCTGGCGGATCGAACCGGACGCGGATGCTTACCGAACCGACGTTAGCGTTCGCAACGACCGCGCCGAGATTCCGGAGCAGGGTTGGAAGCTTCACATCTCGGCCGACGTAGAGTCGGCCGAAGAGGTGTTGCGCCGCGCACTGCCGGTGCTTATTGCCGAGGATGCTAGCTTTAAAGTCGTTTCTTCGGCCTTCCAGCTCGGCCTGCTCAACGAAGGCACAAGCGGGCTCAGTCAAATCGGCAAGTTTATTACGGTCTACCCGAACGACAACGACCAGGCAGTCCGTCTTGCGGTCGCGCTGGACGAGGCCACACGTGGGTTGCGTGGTCCCGCTGTCCCCTCTGACCGCCCGCTTGTCCCGGGTAGTCTCGTACATTACCGTTACGGCGGCTTCGGCGTAAAGCTCGTCCAAGCCCCGTCTGGCGAGATACAGCCTGCGATCATTGACCCCAATGGCGAGCTGGTCCCGGATCGGCGTTCGGGGGCTTACCACGCCCCCGACTGGGCGGTAGATCCTTTCGTCGATGCGGGGGTCGCTGTCGAACCCGAGGCACCAAGCAACGTGCTGGCGCGTCGTTATATGATCGTCGACACTCTATACCGGTCGCCCCAGGGTGCGGTCTACGAGGCGCTGGACATGGAGGAACTGCGTCGCTGCGTGCTCAAGCAGCGGCGGCGCGACGCCCGCGACTACCTTCGTAACGAGGCTGATTTCCTCGCCCGTCTCACCTCCGACCCCCGCTTTCCGGAGGTCTTTGGGCTTATCGAGCAGGAAGACGGCGGCCTCATCCTGGTGATGGAATACGTCGAAGGGAAGACGTTGGGAGAGTGTATGGCTGACTTGACCCAGCGGAGCCGCTACGTATCGGGCGAACAGGTAGTCGCCTGGGGCCAGGAGCTGGCCGCAATGCTCCACATGATTCACGAGGAAGGCTTCGTTTACCGCGACCTCAAGGTAGAGAACGTGGTCATCGCGCCGGATGGGCAGCTGCGCCTGCTCGACTTCGAGCTCGCCTGTGAGTTGGGGGCCGAAGACCCGCTCAGCGGTATGGGGACCCGTGGGTACTTCTCGCCGCAGCGGGCTGCCGGTGAGCCTCCCGCCGTCACCGACGACATCTACAGCCTCGGCGCTCTCCTCTACGCTGCTTTAACTCGCGCCGTCCTGCCGGTGGCGCCGCACCCTTTGGCCCTGCTGGATCGCCCGATCGAACTGCTCAACCCGGCTGCCGGACCCGCGCTGATTGACGTGATCTCCCGCTGCCTCGATCCGGACCCGGCCGCCCGCTTCCCCTCGATGGCCACCCTCGAGACCACACTTGCACAGATTGGGGCAGGTGCTTCTGTGAAGCCGGCGCCGTTCGGCGGGGAGCCCGCCGACGAAAGCGAAGAGGACGCCCGACACCGCTACCGGGAGCTGGCGAAACAGCTTGCAGACGCGCTCTGCAAGGAGGGGCGTAGGCTGCCGGACGGGCAGGGCCTGATGTGGATGAGCAAGAGCTTCGACGCAGGTGGGATACCCCTTCGCGACCTCTGCGTCGGGGGCGCCGGAGCGGTGCTCGCGCTGGCGGAGTTGGTCGGAGAATTGGGCGACCCCGAGCACCACGCTGCTCTCGCGGAAGGGGCGCGCTGGCTCAAAGGGGCCCCTCGCCTGGGAGGACAACCCTTGCCCGGTCTCTACGTCGGCGAGGCGGGCGTCGGCGCCGCGCTGCTACGCGCCGGCCAGGTCTTGGGCGACCATGAGCTAATAGACGGCGCGACCGGGCGGGGACGTTGGATCTCCTCGCTTCCCCACGGCTCGCCCGACATGTTTAACGGCACCGCCGGTCGCCTCTGCTTTGACCTACTGCTCTGGGACGAAACGAACGACCCCGAGCACCTCCGCCACGCCGTCGAGGACGGCGAGTTCCTGCTCGAAAGAGCCGAGGACGCTACCGCCGGCAGGCTGTGCTGGACGATCCCGCCCGGATACGGTGGCCTGAGCGGCAGCACCCAGCTCGGCTACGCCCACGGTGCTGCCGGGATCGCCGACGCGCTCCTGGACCTCTTCGAGGCCACGGAAGACGAGCGGTTTCTCTCCGCCGCGCGGGGCGCGGGGCTCTGGCTTGCCCGCCTGGCCGTCTCCGTACTCGACGATGACAGCGGCCTGGACTGGCCGCACCTCGACGGCTGGTCGCCAGCCGGAGCCGCCTGGTGCCACGGCGCCACCGGCGTCGGCCGCTTCTTCCTTCATGCTGCGAGGCTCAACGCCTTGCCGGAGGCAGCCGAAATCGTGGCCCGCGCCGCGCGGACAGTGGCCCGCGGGGCGCGGTCACAGGGCCCGGGCCAGTGCCACGGCCTGGCCGGTAATATCGAGTTCCTACTCGACCTATACCAGGCGACTGGGGATCTAACCTACCTCGCCGAGGCTCGGTCGTTGGCACGCTTGCTGGAGGCGTTTGGGACGGAGAAGGACGGCGTGCTCGTGTGGCCGTCGGACTTGCCGGACGTGTTCACTCCGGATTACATGACCGGCTACGCGGGTGTGGCGGTCTGCTTGCTGCGTCTCGGAGACCCGGACGAGCTGCCGCACCAGTTGAGCCGTTCCGGCTTTCGCCACCGTCGGGCATCTTTCCCGTCGGGAATCTCAGAACTAGAGAGGTGAGAACAGTATCATCTCCGCCGCTGTGGCTGCGCTCGCCGGCTTTCTCTTGGAGGAGCCTTACCGCTCTGGGCGCTTCTCCCGGTTCTCATCCTCTTCGCTGTCCTACCCTACGTCCGCGCGGGCACTCCCGGCCACGCCGCCCTCGCCTGCGGCCCCCTGGTCCTCTACGCGGTGGGCCTCGTTAGTACGCTGTAGGCGCGCCAGAAGAGTTATCATCGGCTACCAGGTTCGAACGATGCCTACCCTCTAGCCAGGTTAGCTCATTTCCACCCGGTGTCGCCAGAGCGAGCTACCTCGAAACAGCAGCGAGGTCTCTCGCCGCGATCGCAATGCTCGTGTACCGGCATGCCCACCAGCTCGGTGAGCAAGGTTTCGGCCATACGGCATACCTCGGGATGGTCTTGTACCACGGCGGTTAGAGGGCAGCCGTAGCCACGGATGATGAAGGAGCCATCGCTCTCTTCGAGCTCGGCAAGGCCGCCCAGCTCGTTGAGTACACCTACCGCCGCCTCCACCCGCGTGCGCATGCCATCATCTGCGGATACGTCGCACTCGTCCGCTATGCGGCTCCCTACCTCCCTTAGCAGCGACTCTGACTCTTCGGGCCCAACCCTCTTGTCCAGGACATCCAGGAGCTGACGCAGCACAGGCTCGTATGCTTTCGCGAATAGGTCTTCGGCTTCCGGCGTCAACTCGTAGACATAGGCTGGCTTGCCGCTGCTGCCGCTACGCATCGAACCCCGCTGCTGTACGATCCCGTCACGCTCAAGCGTGACAAGGTGCGCGCGAACGCCATTGTCCGTAAGGTCAAGCTCGCGGGCGAGCTCCTCGACGGTGCGGCTGGCGCGGCGCAGCATGGTGGCGATCCGCCCGCGCGTACTCTCAAAGAATCTCCGGTCCCAATAGCCAGCCAATTCGCTCCTTCCGCCGAACACCCTTAGTGTACCAGAACAGCCACTTTTATCTAATATGTCAAGGGGATATTTGACATATTAGATTTAGGACCGTATACTGGCGACGGTGATGAGCAGGAAGAGAGCAGGAAGAACAGTGTGGGGCAGAGTGATCCTCTTTAGCATCACTAACGTACATGTCGTAAAAGACAACGAGGAAAGGAGAAGGACGTGTCTTTAGCGCAACGTTTCGCCCAGATCTTCGGGGCGATCTACCTGCTGGTAGGGATTCTGGGCTTTATCCCACCGCTGTTATTGGGGACGACGATGGGCTGGGGCCCGTTTGGGGGGTACTTGCTCGGGCTGTTCGCCGTCAACTGGTTGCACAGCCTAGCGCACCTCGCGATCGGGGTGGCAGGACTGGCGACTTTCCGGAATCCCGACGCGGCGAGGTACTACGCTCTGGTGGTTGGGGTGGCCTACATACTGCTCTTCTTGCTAGGGCTATTCGGAGGGCCTGTGGGTCCGCTGGACGGGCTTCTGCCGCTCAACGGATTGGACAACGTCCTGCACCTACTGACGGCGGTGGTAGCATTGGGAGCGTACTTTTACTCGGCGCGCCCCGAAGCCGAGAGGGTCACCTGAGCGTAGCAGAGAAGTGTCTGGCAAGCTCATGAGCCAGGCGCAGCGCGGCTCTAGTTGCTCCTGCTCCATTTCACGGGTGCCGCTGCCAAAAGGACTGACCTGATCACGATCGGTTGCTCGGCAGCCTGACAAAAGGACGAGGCTTAGCTGATGGAAGCTTCCATTAACAAACCCCGCATCCTCTCGGCGGGCACGGCAGTTCCGCCCCACCGTATCGAGCAAGAAGATACCAAGGAGTTTGCTCGCTGCCTCTTCGCCGGGAAGTACCGAGATCTGGACCGGCTCCTTCCGGTCTTCGACAATGGTCAGATAGAGACACGTCACTCCTGCCGGCCGCTGGAGTGGTTCGGGCGGGAGTGGTCATTTCCCGAGCGGAACGCTCTGTACGTGGAGCACGCCTTAGAACTCTCGGAGAAGGCTGCCCGTCGTTGTCTGGATCGGGCGGAGGTAGAACCGGAAAAGGTGGGAGCGCTCTTCTTTGTCTCAACCACCGGAATTTCCACGCCGAGTCTGGATGCGAAGCTGCTCTTCAGGCTGGGCCTCAGTCCTCATCTCAAGCGCATTCCGGTGTGGGGGTTGGGATGCGCGGGAGGTGCGGCTGGCGTGGCACGGGCGGCGGACTATGCCCGTGCGTACCCGGAGGAGACGGTGCTGGTGGTCGCGGTGGAGCTCTGTAGCCTCACGTTCCAGATCGGGGACATCTCCAAGAGCAACCTGATCGCAGCAAGCCTCTTCGCCGATGGTGCTGCCGCCGTTCTACTCGGCGTGGGGAGGGAGGGGCCGGAGATCAT
>JAWWQA010000151.1:0-3057 GCA_033854695.1 Rubrobacteraceae bacterium | reverse complement strand
GGGGTCCTCACGCACCATAGACGTGCACATTCGGCGCATTCGAGCCACTCTTGCACAGAGCGACTATGAGTACATCCACACCGCCCGTGGTCTCGGTTACCGCTTCGAGGCGTGGTTGAGGGAGACGCAGCCGAACAGCATGACTTTGACGCAGCCCTCGAGCGGCGAGCTACCTTAGCCCGTTGCGGTGTTTCCATCCTTCCCCCGGCGTTGAACGTGTATTTAATCTGAATTTTACGATGGTGTAACCTGAGCCCATCCATTCTTGGCTAATTCTGAGTTGCCTTAGGCATCTTAACCTTCGCTGGTGGCGCACTCGCACGGCACTAACAGCGGAGGACTAGGCCCCTCCCCTGGAAACCGGAGATGCCGGTACCCGCTACAAAGGGTCGAGCACCGAAGGAAAATCTCTACGAGATATGCGAGGCGAGAAGGGGGAAACAACGTGATCAGGACGAATGTTTTGCTGGCCACCGACGGTTCTCCACAGGCCGTTCGCGTGTCACTGACGGCGATCGGGGTCTCGGCCGTAGCGCGAGCGGAACTGGAGATTGTGAAGCGTGGTCTCATGGTCGCCAACGTGGTCGACCTGGAGGGTGGTGTGCTCGATACCGTACTCGCGGGCGAGGAGCTGTTCGAGGTCACGACGCTTGGCATGGCAGTCCTCGTCGCGACCGACGAGCACGTGGGCTGCAAGCGCCGGGAAGCCGGAGGTGATGGTCCAGATGTGCAGGTCGTGGACCTCATCTACGCCTTCCGCGCGGGCCATGCTCCTGCCTACCTCGCCAGCGTCGATACCGGGAGGCGTGCCTTCGAGAAGGATGTTAGCCGAGTCGCGCAGGAGCTTCCAGGAGCTTCCCAGGACCAGAAGGCCGATGAGGATACTGATGATGGGGTCGGCGTACCGCCATCCGGTCGTGAGGATCACCAGCGCGGCCGCTATCGCGCCGACCGAGCCCAGGATATCGGCGACGACGTGACGTAGCGCACCTTGGAGGTTCAGGCTTTCACCGCTGGAGCGCGATAGGATCACAGCGCCCGCGACGTTCACCAGGAGGCCTAAAGTGGCGATCGCCAGCATCCAGCTGCCCAGGATCTCTGGCGGCTCCCAGAGGCGCTGGTAGGCCTCGATGAAGATCCAGACGGAGATCGCGACGAGGGTCGTGCCGTTGAATAGGGCGGCCAGGATCTCGGCCCGTTTGTATCCGAAGGAGCGGTTCGGGGTCGCGGGTCTTCCTGCCAGCCAGACGGCGAAGAGCGCGAGCCCTAAAGAGAAAGCGTCCGAAAGCATGTGTCCCGCGTCCGCGAGCAATGCGAGGCTGCCGGTAACGAGTCCACCAACGACCTCTGCTACCATGAACACACCGGTAAGGACGAAGACGGTCGCGAGCGCGCGCCGGTCCGACCTCCGCCAGTGGTTGTGCTCGTGGCCCGCATGTGAATGCCCTCTGGCCATCAGCAACCTCGGTCTCTGCCTAGGAGGCGCATGTAGTTTGGCCCGTCAGCGAAGAAGCTGGCCACTTTGCGGGCGCTTTCTTTATTTAAGCCTCCTCGCCCACCCGCTGGCACTTTCAATCCTCACTACTGTTGGCGCTCGCCCAACTTAACATCTATGCTGCTTTCGCTGCCGTTGCGAACGACGGTGAGAGTTACGGAGTCGCCGGGTTTGTAATTGCGCAAGGCGGCGAGCAAGTCCCCAGAGTCCTTTATCGCGGTCGAGTCCAGGGCGGTGATCACATCCCCAGGTTTGACTCCGGCGTCGTCCGCGGGGCCGCCAGACTCTACGCTCGCGACGATCGCTCCGGAGTCCACCGATATGCCGAACCGCTGGGCCGCCTCCGGGGTCAGGTCGGCCGGGCTGATCCCAAGATACGGGTGCGTAGCCTTGCCGTTCGCGATGAGCTGGTCGGCGACCGAGACTACCGTATCAGACGGGATGGCGAATCCTATGTTCTCGGCGCCGGTCTGTCCCGGCGGCAGGTAGGCGACGTTGATCCCGACGACCTGGCCGTCCCGGTCCGCGAGCGCCCCACCGGAGTTGCCGGGCGAGATGGCTGCGTCCGTTTGGATGAGGCCCACCAGCGCCGCCTCTTGTTGGCCGCCGGTAAGCTTGGCTGGCACCTCGCGGTTGAGGCCGCTGATGACGCCCGAGGTCACGGTGGATTGGAATCCCGAAGGGCTGCCGATGGCGATGGCCATTTGACCCACGATGAGGTTGTGGGTCTCGCTGAACTTCGCTGCAGGGAGGTCACTGCGGTCCACCTTGACCACCGCGGTCTCGGTGGTCGGGTCTCTACCCACCACCTGGCCGCGCTCCGTACTGCCGTCGGCGAAGGCGACGTTTACCTGGTCCGCGTCTTGGACCACGTGGTTGTTGGTGATAATGTAGCCGTCGCTGCGGTAGATCACACCGCTCCCCACGCCCTCGCCTTCCTGGGGGCCGAAGGGGGTGACCTGCACGGCTCGCACGTTGACCTGTACGACAGACGGGCTTACCTGGGCCGCAACCTGCGCTACGGGCTCGTTCTCGGGGATATCGGCCGATACCTTGGGCGCCTGTTGTGCCACGTTTTGGGCTTTCTCCGCCGACTTGTCACCGCTGAACGAGCAGCCCGCTACGAGCACTGCCAGGACGAACGCCAGAGAGAGGACCAGATAAAGAGCCGCTTTACGTTTCAACCTCTTCTACCTCCCGTCGGTCATCGCAGCGTTGTTCGTAAGTACGGCCGAGCTCCACGAAAGTTCCCGTCCGGACGAACTTCGCCCCCCGAGGAGTATACTACCAAGGCATCCTCCAGGGCCCGGCTAGTGTACCCTTAGTGTGTTATGAGTGACGCAGCGCATAGAGGAGAGTTTCCGGCGGATCTCGCCCGCGCCGGGGAGGCGCGTCACTTTATAGCCTGGACGGGCGCCGTCGCCGGGCTGCGCGGTGGCGCTTTGAGCGATCTCGCCGTCGCCGCTGAGGCCCTCCTCACCGACATCTTCCTCTCCGGCGACGAGGGCACGCTGGAGGTAGAGTCCGAAACCACCGGAAACGCCGTAAAGATAACCATCCGC
>JAWWQA010000150.1:0-4010 GCA_033854695.1 Rubrobacteraceae bacterium | reverse complement strand
CATCTTCCCCGACGCAGTGGGGGGGATCATGCGGCGCGAGAACCTCTCGAGGAGGCACTTCAAGCCGATCCTAAAACGCGCCGGGCTCTCTGAGGATACGAGGATCTACGACCTCAGGCACACCTTCGGCACGCTGTGGGTCGAGTGGGGAGAAGACGCCTCCGTACTCCAGAGGATCATGGGGCACGCCCGGATCGAGACCACGCTCAATAACTACGTCCACCCTTCGGATAGGGCACGCTCTGAGGCGATGGCGCGGTTCGGAGAACGCCTTCGCCGCCCCTCCTAACGCCCTTTTGGGGCTGTTGGTGTTAGTTTGAGGGTTAGTGGTTTACGGCCGGCTCGGAGTGAAAGTGCGATTTTGCAGGCAAAAGAAAAGCGCGCCTGGAAGGATTCGAACCTCCGACACAGGGTTTAGGAAACCCTTGCTCTATCCCCTGAGCTACAGGCGCATGGTACGTCTAGTTTAACGCACGCCCCCGGCATCTACCATGCTCCTATTTGCAAAGAGCAGTAATGCCGGCTGCTCTTTACTTCGGTGTCGCCCTCGGCTGGGAGATAAAGCGGTTGTAGCGCGTGGTGGTGAGCACACCGCCTGCTATGGGGCCGAGCACGTAGACCCAGGCTGTGGTCAACCTCCAGGCTACGATCATCCGGCCCCAAAGTTCGCACCGGGTTTACGGATCGTCGGTCACGGTACCGGCGATAAACACACCACAGGCGAGGGCGAAGCCAACGGCCAGGGGCTACGCTGGCTGGGACACGACTGCCGGTGGTGACTTCCCCGACTCACCTCCTCCTTCAGGATCCTTATGTCCACGGCTTGCTCGGCGACGATCTTCTTCTTGAGGCGGGTGTTCTCCTTCTCCAGCTCTCGCAGACGCTTCATGGTCTCGCCAGTCTGCATGCCACCGTAGCGGATTCTCCAGCGGTGAAACGTCGCCTCTCGTCTACGCTAATGAGTTCCGTGCGATCTGCGCGACCGAAGCTCCCGCGGCGGTTCGGCCTCTGCATCGCGGAGTTTGCCTACCAACGCTACCATCTTCGGCTTACCGCGGGCGCACAATCGCTCGTAGAACTCCTTGATGGTCGGGTTGTAGCGCCTCGCCACCGGAAGGCTCCAAAACCTCCCTCACTCGCTCTCACCCGCCACGTAATATCGTGCAACCTCCGCCCAGCGTGCCCGAGTCGCGGTTGAGAGGAGCGACGCCCACCAGGGCCGCAAGCTGCTTGGGCGAGAGGTCTTCAGGAGATATCCCTGGAGCATCCCCAAGCAAATCATTTCTGGCTCGATGTACTCAACCCGGAAACTGCACGATCTGATCTCTTCGGAACTCGGCTCAGCGCGCGGTTGGAGGCTCAACGACTCGCCCATAGATCTGCTCATCATCGCGAAGCGGATCCCCGATGGCATGCCCTGGTACTTCGTACGAGACAACCCCCATAACTCCGGCTGCACCGGGCGTCTTGGGCTGGCTGCGCCACCGCTTCGGCCGCCGCACCGACTTACTTTGAGCCCTGGATGATCCGGGAGGATCCGAAGCCGCCATCTGATTGCGAGCGGTCGGTACGCTGGTCGACGGCGGCGTAGGTGTCGCGGGCAATCTTGTATATCGGGCGTGCATCAAGGCGTTCTACTACACCGGCGGCGCATACAGGCCAGAGGAGACAACTACCGTTTCGCTCGGTACGGGGCGTTTCGTATCCGAGCAGCGGTCGACCTGGCTCTTGTAACTTACTCTCGTAACATTTGGCAAGGGCCGCAGTACCGAGCTCACACAGCTGCGCGTAAGCTCTTTGGCCGAATACCTTGTGCTTCTTAGAAACTTCTTAGAATCCTTCGATACGATCCTGGTGGGCGGAAGGACTCAGCAGGAAACCGCGGAAAAGAAAGGAGAAAGCGTGGCTGAGGAAAAGCAATCTTTCTGGCAGATGCTCCTTAGCGGCCGAGTCAGCACCGAGCGGGAGCGGAAGGTCCTCGAGTACATATGCCACCGCGTTGGCAACGGGGCGCACCTTAGGGACGTGATGCAAGAAGAGTACGTCCGCCGCCACGCTTCCTCCGACGAGGTCCAGGATATTCTCGACAACCCAAGGCTTGTCGAGACCGCCCACGAGAAGATGCGCGAGGACTTCTCCTCCGGCTATCTCGACCCGAAGCCGTCCCGCAGCTCTACCCAGTAGGCGTGCCGTCGGGAAAATTACCGCTGTCGTCACGACTCAAGTAGGAGGGAAAGGTCCGATAGGTAAGGAGGACCGCAACCGGCCACGGACTGTACGGTTGACAACGTGAGTCTCTAGGTGTTCCAGTTGCGCTTCGCCAACTCTTCACGCGAAAGCGGCTCCAGGATATCCACCAGGGAGAGAAGTTTTACGTCTTCCTTTGCCAGGCCTCTTTGGTCCCCTCCGAAATAGGTAGCCGTAACTCTGTCCCGCGCTGATCCGTGGAGAAAGTAGTCTACTATCGCACGTGTTGCTTTCAAAGATCACCCTATGCAGGGTGTCTTAACGGCCGTAGTACAGCGCTGTCCCCGAGGCTCTCAGCTTCACAGCCATTAAGTATCCTGGAACACAAAACTCGTACATTAACCGAATGCTCATGCCCATCAGTTGAATGAAGATGATAAAGCACGTATCATGACGGCTTACAGCCAAGGAGAAAGCAAGTTGTGCAAGTGGGTTGTAAGCATTTTCTTGTGGTGGCCAACGAAGAGGCACAGGTGGCTCTATAAGCGTGGCTCTATAAGCGACGGGTCCCACAAGTGTATGCGGTTGGCTAGTAGAGGAGGAGAGCCACGGAAGCTGACGTTAAGGGCCGCGAGTCGATCATTCGGGTAGAGAACTGCTCGAAGGTCTTCGGGAGGCGGGCCCAGCAGGCATTGGAGATGAGGCGCTCCGGTAAGAGCAAGGCCGAGGTCGAGCGTGCGACCGGGGCGACCATCGGCGTTTACGACGCGAACCTGGACGTTGAGAAGGGCGAGATCTTCGTGATCATCGGCCTCTCCGGGAGTGGAAAGAGCACGCTTCTACGCTTGATCAACCGCCTCATCGAACCGACGGAGGGCGAGATCTACCTGGACGACGATCATATATCGAGGCTGTCTACCAAGGAGCTCAGGGAGGTCCGGCGCCGCAAGATCGGGATGGTCTTCCAGCACTTTGGTCTCTTGCCGAACCGCACAGTCGAAGACAACGTTACGTTCGGCCTCGAGGTTCAAGGCTTACCGGCCTCCGAGCGCAAGAAGGGCGCTGAGGAGGCGCTCGAGCTGGTGGGCTTGCACGGCCAGGGCAACAAGATGACCGCGGAGCTCTCGGGTGGTATGCAGCAGCGGGTAGGGCTCGCGCGAGCTCTGGCCACCAAGCAGGAGATCCTACTCATGGACGAACCGTTCTCGGCCCTGGACCCCCTGATCCGGCGTGACATGCAGAACCTGTTCCTCGACATCCAGGGCGAGGTTCAGCGGACGGTCGTCTTCGTGACGCACGACCTCGACGAGGCTCTGAGGCTCGGGCACCGGGTGGCGATCATGAAAGACGGTGAGATCGTACAGCTCGGCACCCCCGAGAACATCCTGCGTGAGCCCGCTACGGAGTACGTCGAGCGCTTCGTCGAGGACGTGGACTACACAAAGGTCCGCACCGCCGAGAGCATTATGGTCCCGGTTAAAGAGGTAGCTTACATGAACGAGGGTCCTCGGGTCGTGCTGAGGCGGATGAGGCAGGCTGGCCTGTCCCACATCTTCGTGGTGGACGACGAGCGGCAGCTTCAGGGGCTGGCCGAGGTCGAAGAGGTAGCCCGGCTCGACGAGCGTGATGAACGGGAGCTCAAGGCGGCGGTGGATACTAAGACGCCGAGGATCGAGCCCAGCACGTGGCTACGCGAGATCCTGCCGCTTTTCGTCGAACGGGACGCGCCGGTGGCCGTCGTGGGCGAGGACGACCACCTCGAAGGCGTCGTCGTTCGCGGCTCGTTGATAGCGGGCCTCACCACAAGCACCGAGCATAACGGT
>JAWWQA010000149.1:0-8267 GCA_033854695.1 Rubrobacteraceae bacterium | reverse complement strand
CGAGAGGAAAGAGATGAAATATCGGAGGCTCGGCGACACAGACATAAGAATTTCCGAGGTCGGCTTCGGTGTCTGGACGGTCTCGACCGGCTGGTGGGGCGAAGTCGACGACGAGCGGTCGGTGCGGCTCCTGAGGCTGGCGCACGAGAGAGGCATCAACTACTTCGACACCGCTGACACCTACGGCTCCGGCAAAGGCGAGACGCTCCTGGCCGATGCCTTCGGGCACATGCGCGACGATGTGGCGATCTCGACCAAGATCGGCTATGACTTCTACACCCATACCCAGCGCCGTGGCCAACAAGAACGGCCCCAGGACTGGTCCGAAGACTTTATCCGATTCGCCCTCGAGCAGAGCTTGAAGAGGCTCGGCACGGACTACGTGGACTTCCTGCAGCTCCACAACACCAAGATGGACGCCATCGAGAACGACGCGCTATTCTCCCTCCTCGAGGAGTTCCAGAAGGAAGGTAAGATCCGGACCTACGGTGTAGCTCTGGGGCCGAAGATCGGCTGGCTCGAGGAGGGAATCAAGGCCATGCGCGAGCGCAACGTGTCGGGCGTGCAGATGATCTACAACCTCCTCGAACAGGACCCGGGGCGTGGCCTGATCAAAGCCGCCCGCGAAACGGACACGAGCCTCTTCGTCCGCGTCCCCCACTCCTCCGGTATGCTCGAGGGCAAGTACACAAAGGACACCACCTTCGGTAAGAATGACCACCGGCGCCATCGCCCGAAGGAGTGGCTCCTCGACGGCCTAAAGAAGGTCGAGCAACTCAGCTTCTTGACAGAATCCGGGGAGCGCACTTTAGGACAGGCAGCACTCAAGTTCATCCTCGCCTCTCCCGAGGTCGCCTCGACCCTACCCAACATCTACAACGAAGAACAGCTCGAAGAATTCGCGGCCGCGCCCGAGACGCCGGGCCTGACTGACGAGGAGCTATCTCGTGTCGAGGAGCTCTACGAAAACAACTTCGGACTAAGAGAGCCGTCAGCTGTCAGCGGTCAGCAATCAGCCGGGGGATAGTAGGGGCGCACCGGAAGGAGATCACCAAACGTATGAACCAGAGCTACGCTACAGAAGTCCGCGGCGCAAACGTCCAGCATGTAGCCACGTGGCAAGAAGCTGACGGCTGAGGGCTGAAAGCTGATAGCCTCCGACCGAAGGGAGGAGAAATGACCGAGACACAAACGCGAGAACAGCGGCCCCCCCAAGAGAAGCTCCCGGCCCAGTACATAAACTACGTCTTCCTCAAGCTCGACCCCGAGTGGCGCCGTCTGCCAGATGACGAGCGCCAGCGGGGCAAGGAGGAGTTCCTGAAGGCTGTCGAGGAGCTCTCGGGGGAGATGCTTCTGCGTTCGTTCTCCTTGATGGGCCTACGCTCGGATGCGGACTTTATGCTGTGGCGTATAGGCTACGACCTCGACACCTTCGAGCAGATGACCGCCGCCCTGCTGAGGAGCGGGCTCGGCAAGTATCTACGCGTAACCTACTCCTATTTCGGGCTAGCGAGGCGTTCTATCTACGTAGGCGAGCACACCCCCGGCTTCGAGAACCGCCGCTATATCATCCCCGGCGAGGGCGACTACCTCTTCGTCTACCCGTTTGTGAAGACCCGCGCGTGGTACCGGCTCCCCATAGCGGAGCGCCAGCGGATGATGAACGAGCATATGCAGATAGGCCGCAAGCACTACCCGATAAAGAACAACACCGCATACTGCTTCGGCATCGACGACTACGAGTTCATTCTCTCCTTCGAAGCCGAGACTCCCGAGAAGTTCCAGGACCTTATGATGGAGCTCAGAGAGAGCGAGGCAAGCGCCTATACCGAGCTGGATACCCCGATCTTCACCTGCCGCCGCCGACCTCTAGGAGAAATTTTGGAATTTTTGGGATAAATACGGCGAAACGAGTAGCGCGACGTTCTTTTGTGTGCGTATAATTATTTATACGCACCAACCATAGCCGGAGGGTTTATTGCGAGCCTTCCGGCTAATGCATTGGTCAAACATTGTTCCTCTTACACCACTCCTGGACGCCAGGCCCTGAGCTTGTATAATAATCCCGACATGATTACTAGGATTAACACCAGGGTGGGGGCTCGTCCCACGGATCTCGTAGGCAACACGCCGCTCTTAGAGCTACCGGGCATCTCGCGCGAGGTTCCGGGGGTAAGTATCTTCGGCAAGGCCGAGTGGTACAACCCTGGAGGTTCGGTCAAGGACAGGCCGGCGCTTTGGATGATTCGGGACGGCGAAAGGAGTGGCTTGCTCACCCCCGGCAAGATCATTCTCGATGCCACTAGCGGAAACACGGGGATCGCTTACGCCTGGATCGGGGCTTCTCTGGGTTATAAGGTGAAACTGTGCATGCCCAAGAACGCGAGCGAGGAGCGTAAGAAGATACTGCGCGCCTACGGAGTAGAGGTCGTGCTCACCGACCCGGGTGAAGGCTCAGACGGGGCTATCCGGGAGGCCAGGAGGCTCCACGCCGAGGATCCGGAGAAGTACTTCTATCCAGACCAGTACACGAACCCGGCTAACCCCAGGGCGCACTACGAGTCCACGGGGCCGGAGATCTGGGATCAGACCGAGGGCGAGGTCACACACTTCGTCGCGGGCCTGGGGACGAGCGGCACGTTCGTCGGGACCGCCACGCGCCTCAAGGAGTACAACCCGGAGATAAAGGTAGTCTCCTTCGAGCCCGACTCGCCGTTCCACGGGCTGGAGGGCATGAAGCACATGGCCAGTGCCATCGTCCCGGAGATCTATGACCCTACCATTGCCGACGAGAACCTCGGCACCTCAACCGAGGAGGCCTATGACATGGTCAAGCGCATCGCTCGCGAAGAGGGTATTTTGGTAGGCATCTCCTCCGGGGCCGCGGTGGCGACGTCGTTGCGAGTCGCGCGGGAGCTTGAGTCGGGTGTGATCGTCACAGTTCTGTGCGATAGCGCGGACAAGTACCTCTCCGAGAGCTTCTGGGAGGAGTAGGCGCTTGGCGCTCAAAATCGGGGCGGGGGACATAGGGCACATACACGACCACGCGAAAGAGACCTATCCTGAAGAGTGCGCCGGTGTCCTCGTCGGGATAGACACAGGTGAGATGAAGGTCGTGGTCGACGTCTGGCGCGCGGAGAATACCCACGAAGAGGAGCGGTCGCGCCGTTTCCTCATAGAACCTTTGAAGATCAAGGAGTTTGAGGAGAGGGCGCAAGAGAGGGACATGGACGTCCTCGGGTTCTATCATTCGCATCCAGATCATCCGGCCGAGCCTTCCGAGTACGATCGGGATCACGCCTGGCCTTACTACTCGTACGTCATCGTCTCGGTCAGCGATGAAAACGTCGAGGACATGCGCTCTTGGGTGCTCAAGTACGACCGCTCGGGTTACGACGAAGAGCCCATTGTAGGATAGCGACGAAGAAGAGGAGCTGATATGCCGAAGGTCAAGATCCCCACTCCTTTAAGACAGTTTACGGACGGTAATGCGGAGGTAGAGGTCGGCGGCGGCACCGCAGGCGAGACCTTGGGAAACCTCGTCGAGGAACATCCGGACCTCAAGCAGCACCTGTATACCGGCGACGGCAAGCTTCGCTCGTTCGTCAACGTGTACAAGGGCGACGAGGACATCCGATACCTCGACGGTCCCGACACCGAGGTCTCTGAGAGCGATGAGCTCTCCATAATCCCCTCCATCGCCGGAGGCTCTGCCGGAAGGCGATGTAGATAGTTTCAGAGCTATATTTTGTACCCGGCGGTAGGAACCGCCACTTTACCAGGAGGAGTTTTAGACAATGCAAACACGCCAGCCATTAGTGGAGTCGCCCAACGGCACGGTCGACTTATCCAACGAGGAGATCGCACGCTACAGCCGGCACCTGATCATGCCCGAGGTCGCCCTCGACGGGCAGAAGACCCTCAAGCAGGCCCGCGTCCTGACCATTGGAGCAGGAGGCCTGGGCGCGCCGCTCGCCATGTACCTCGCGGCGGCGGGAGTCGGAACTCTAGGCATCGTGGACTTCGACGTGGTCGACGAGTCGAACCTGCAGCGCCAGATCATCCACGGCACCTCCGACATCGGTCGCCCGAAGATGGAGAGCGCCCGCGACCGGATAAAGGACATAAATCCAAACGTGCACGTCGAGGCCTTCGAGGAAGCTCTCACGAGCGAGAACGCACTCGACATATTCAAGGACTTCGACATCGTCGTAGACGGGACCGACAACTTCCCGACCCGCTACCTGGTGAACGACGCCTGTGTACTTCTCGGCAAGCCCAACGTGTACGGTTCGATCTTCCGCTTCGAGGGCCAGGCGAGCGTCTTCTACGCCGAAGAGGGCCCGTGCTACCGCTGCCTCTACCCCGAGCCGCCGCCGCCAGGATTGGTTCCCAGCTGTGCTGAGGGCGGAGTCCTTGGCATCTTGCCAGGTGCGATCGGCACCATCCAGGCAACAGAGACCGTCAAGCTGATACTCGGCATCGGTGAGCCCCTCATCGGGAGGCTCCTGCTCTACGACGCACTCAGCATGACCTTCCGCGAGATGAAGCTCAGGAAGGACCCAAACTGCCCGGTCTGTGGGGAGAACCCAACCGTGACCGAGCTAATCGACTACCAGGAGTTCTGCGGCATTCCTCAAGCAAACGCCCAGGCAGAGGAAGATCAGGTGCCAGAGATAACCGTTCAGGAGCTCAAGGAGAGGCTGGAGAACGGGCAAGGCGTCTCCGTACTGGACGTGCGCGAGCCGCACGAGTACGAGGTCGCGAACCTCGGCGCGAAGCTCATCCCCTTGGGCGATCTACCAGAGCGTCTCGTGGAGCTGGACAAAGACGAGAACTTCGCCGTCCACTGCAAGACCGGTAGTCGCAGCGCGAAGGCCGTCAGGTTACTGCAAAACGCAGGCTTCCAGAACGTCTACAACGTCAAAGGCGGCATCACCGCCTGGAGCGAGGAGATCGACCCGAGCGTCCCGAAGTACTAGCTCGCCCTTGATCTCACCCGCCCCTTATCTTCGACGGTCACAACGACACCCTGCTCGACCTTTATCTGCCCGAGCGCGGGGGCGGACGCAGCTTCTTCGAGCGGAGCAACACCGGTCACCTCGACCTACCCCGCGCCCGGGAGGGCAGCTTTGGCGGTGGTCTATTCGCCTGCTGGGCCCCGCCAGATCCCAGGAGCGGATGGACGGAAGAGTCCGCCCTCATCCTGACCGAAGACGGCTACGAGGTCGCGGATGCGCCGCCGCTGGACCCATCCTACGCCAGAGGAATGGCCGACGGGTTGGCGACTGAGCTGTTCCGTATAGAGGCCAAGTCCGGAGGCCAGATGAAGGTCGTGCGAACGGCGGAGGAGCTCGAGTCGTGCCTGCGCGATGGCGTGCTGGCCGCGGTGCTGCACTTCGAGGGAGCCGAGAACCTCGGCCCGGACCCCGGTGCGCTCGAACCGCTCTACGAGGCGGGACTCCGCTCGCTCGGCCTCGTGTGGAGTCGTCCCAATGCTTACGCGCACGGCGTTCCCTTCAGGTTTCCGGCGTCGCCCGACACCGGCCCCGGCCTGACCGCCGCGGGAAGAGAGCTCGTCCGAGAGTGCAATCGGCTCGGTATTCTGGTTGACCTCTCGCATCTCAACGAGCTGGGCTTCTGGGACGTAGCCGGGATCTCTGATGCACCGCTCGTGGCGACCCACTCCAACGCTCACGCCCTCTGTCCTACGACGCGCAACCTCACCAACCGCCAGCTCGATGCCATCCGAGACTCCGACGGGATGGTCGGGGTGAACTTCGCCGTCGCCTTCTTGCGCGATGACGGCCGCGAAGAGGAGGACACACCCATCGAGACCATTGTGCGCCATATAAATTATCTGGTGGAGCGCATTGGCATAGAGCGCGTGGGCTTCGGCTCGGACTTCGACGGTGCGAAGATGCCGCAAGAACTAGGAGACGCATCCGGGCTACCGAAGTTGCTCGCAGCGTTGAACGAAAGTGGCTATAACGATGCGGCGCTGCAGAAACTGGCGCACGAGAACTGGCTCCGGGTACTGCGCCATACCTGGCGAGGATAGGCTCGCGCCGAGGTTGGATTCTGAACGTTTCCCCAGTCCAAGGGGACTATCGTAAAAGAGATGCACGGTGGGAGTTCGGCTATGCTATCCAGGCTTCGGGAAAAGACTACCAGGTAATGCGCCCCGAATTGCGCTGGTGTATGATCGGTCAGGTATGAGATATGTGCGAGGTCCTTGCCGAAACATCTATGTGTGCGGTCGATTGTTGCGCCGCCTTGCAAGGAGAGCCGACCAGCCTACGGGCCAGCAGAGGGGGGTCCTTGGCGAAGCTAGCTAGGGCACGGTCCTGGCCGGTACGGGCCAACGCTTTACTGCTCGTCCTCCAAGCAGCCGGGCTGGGAGGCATAAGCGCTTACAACGTCTGGCAGGTCGACTGGCAGCAGCTTCAGCAGCAGATCGAAACAGAAGCGTCGCCTTCGCCGGAGCTGGTCGAAGCGCTCGAGCAGGCCGTCGTCCTCGTCCTCCTCCTTGGGCCGTTGGCGGTCCTGGCGGTCCTGGCAGCTCTGGGCTTCCTTTTTTTATTTCGGGTAGGATGGCTGCTGGCCATGATCGTACAAGCGTTGACCCTTCTAGCTTGCCTGTTGCTCTACACCGAGTGGGAAGGGATGTTGTACGGTGAGCCGGCCTTTATCTACCCCCTGATGCTCTACTGCATCGTGATGACGCTGTATCTGAACTCCTCCGATATACGGGCGGCGTTCCAGATCAAACCGCGAGCAAGAGCCAGGAGAGCGGCACGTGGGCTCTGAGACTGACGAGGCACTGCTCCGTCGCTTCGAGCCGGTCGCCCGTTTCACTAAGGGAGACCGATTCTTCCCCATGGACGCCGAGTCGTACGTGCGAGCCTGCAGCCTATGGGTGTGGCGGCCCGGCGAAGAGCCGGTCTGCCTGGTTCCGCACGGGAAGCTGACCCTTGACCAGCTGGCCGAGCCGCGACACGACGGGTTCGGCGCCGTACACTACCTCAGGTTCACCGACCCTGCGAGCTTTAAGGACCTGATCCGGCAAAGCGCGCGCCGCCGTAGCGAATCCCGGGAGGAGGATTTTCGAGCCGGGCGAGGCCGTCTGGCGCGAGTCGGTTACGTCTCACGGTTCATGGACACCCTCTTTTCTATAACCCTCCTGGCCCGCGGACGGGTGCCAGGGAGCACGGCGGCCGCGGGCCGGACCGCCTACGCAAGCATCCTGGCCGAGAACGAGCATTACCGCTACCATGGCCGCGTGCTCCGGCAAGACGGCAGGATTGTCCTCCAGTACTGGTTCTTCTACGCGTTCAACGACTGGCGCTCGGGGTTTTTCGGCGCCAACGATCACGAGGCCGATTGGGAGAAGGTCTTCGTCTACCTCTCTGAGTCGCCGTCGGGAGAGATCACCCCGGAGTGGACGGCCTACTCCTCTCACAACTACGAAGGCGACATCCTCAGGCGTCGCTGGGACGACCCGGAGCTCGAGAAGGTAGGCGAGCATCCGGTAATCCACGTCTGCGCCGGCTCCCATTCCAACCAGTATGCCGCGGGCGAGTACCTGACCGAGATGGAGCTGTCCTTTATGAGCCCCCTCGCGAGGCTGCTGGGCGCCGCGCGGTCGTTCTGGCACAAGACGCTGCGCCAGTACGAAGACGACGAAGCCGAACCGGGGCGACAGAATGGGACGCCCACCATCTTCCGCATTCCCTTCGTTGACTACGCCCGCGGGGACGGCCTGACCATAGGACCGGAACAGGAGAAGGAGTGGGATCCCCCGAGGTTGCTTAGTAACCCGATCCCGGACTGGGTGCTCCACTATCGGGGGCTGTGGGGCCTGTACATCCGGGATCCCTTTGAGGGCGAGGACGCTCCCGCGGGACCGATGTTCAATCGCGACGGGAGCGTAGCTCGCCCGTGGTACGATCCCGTAGGCTGGGCCGGGCTCGACAAAGTTCCTACCCTGGCCGAGACGCTCCACACCGTGAGAGAGCAGCAAGCAATGGTGGCAGAGCGACGAGCCGCGCTGCAAGTCGAGGTCGAGGAGAAGAGCCGCGAGCTGAAGGGACTCGGTGTGGAGGCGGCTGCCGCACGCGGTCAGCCTCATCTGCGCGCGCTGTACGATGACCACCGGAAGCGGATCGAGGAGCTCTCCGAAGAAGTGGACCGGCTCCAGGCCCAGGTAGCCGCCGACGGAGTCCTCTCAGAGTCGTTGGAGAGCTATGCCAAGCGGCTACGAGCCG
>JAWWQA010000148.1:0-3049 GCA_033854695.1 Rubrobacteraceae bacterium | reverse complement strand
TCGTAAAGCAGTCAGCTTGGTCTTGCTCCTCCCCACGTGAGGTAGGAACAAGTCGTTGGCTCGCCACGAGTGCCAAGGCCGTCTGCGAGGCTACCGCTCGCGGCGTAAGCACCGGCCAGGCCACTGGTGCTAAGATCACGATGCGACGGAATGGTACGGAGAAGACCTTCCGAAGGGGAAGATTGGGTAGTGCTGATCGCTGTCTGCCGGCGCTGGATCTGGCGGCGTGATTTACCACTTCAAGGGACACTGGACTTCCGTGGCATTCCTCCCCAGCCGCCGGGCCATGGACCTCATGCTTCTGGTCTTGGCTCGAGGGATCAGAGCCGCTTGAAGAACGCTTGTTCGGATTCCCCCGGGCTCTCCTTGTCCGAGACCTCAACCTCGTACGGCGTCAGGAGGAAGAGACAGTCTACGATGGGATGCAGTAGACCGTCCAGCGCATAGGCCAAGCCAGCGCAGAAGTCCACCAGCCGCTTGGAGAGGTCCTCGTCGGCCCGCTGGAGGTTCAAGATGACCGCCTGGCGGTGTTTAAACCGGTCCGCCACGTCCCGGGCGCTCTCGTCGAAGCTCGTCGGATCAACGATGCAAATATGCCGTCTGCTCAGCTGATTATCTCGTTTTGGTTCTGTTAATGGCATCTCTAGATTATCGATACAGAGGGTTAGAAACTTTAACTAAGAATTTGCGTCTAGAGATGCTAGGGGGCTGCCGTTGCCTCTATTCACTAGATTGCCCAGAGGGGAAATTCTCGGAAACATCTATCGAGCTCCATGCACTGATTCCAGAGTCGTGCGCCAGAAGTCATCCCTCTCACCGGGCACGAACGGCACGTAGAGGGCGACCCGATCTATGAGGCCCTCGTAGCGCTCCCTGAGGGCGGGCCCAACCTCATCCGGCGAGGCCTCGACGGCGAAGGTGTGGAGCATCTCGTCGGTTATCAGATTCGTCATCTCGTCCCACTTCTTGTTCCTCGCGAGCCCTCCGAGTTTCTCCCCGATCTCTCCCCAACCGTGCACCTCCAGGATGGTTCGGTAGGTGGGGGTCGAGGCGTAGAAGGCGGCCTGGGCGCGCATCTTCTCGCGTTGTTTCTCTATGTCTTCCGTGCTCTCGCCGGTGATGACGAAGACGCTGGTGGCGAGTTGGATGTCTTCGGGCCTGCGGTCTTCTTTCTCGGCGCCTTCGGCGATGGCGGGTTTGACGATTTGCTTCACGTACTCGGGGGTGTGGAAGGGGTGGACGTGGAAGCCATCGCATAGCTCGCCGGCGAGGCGGGCGAGGCGGGTGTTGACGCCGGCTATGTAGATGGGGATCTCCGGATGCTCTATGGGACCGGGGTTGAAGAACGGCGTCATGAGGGTGTGGCGGTAGAACTCGCCCTCGTAGTTCAGATTGCCCCCGGTCTGGAAGGACTGCCAGATAGCGCGGAGTGCCAGGATGTAATCCTTCAGGCGGGAGGCGGGTTTGTCCCAGGGCATGCTGAAGCGGCGTGTGATGTGAGCCTTTACCTGAGTGCCCAGGCCAAGGATAAAGCGTCCGCTTGAGAGGTCCTGCAGGTCCCACGAGATCTGTGCCGTGACCATTGGTGAACGGGAGAAGGCGATGGCGATGGAGGTTCCGAGGTCGATCGTTTGGGTTCCGTTAGCGGCTACCGCCAGCGGAAGGAACGAGTCGTGCTTCGTCTCGCTGGTCCAGAGGCAGGCAAAACCAAGCTCCTCGGCGGCACGTCCGACCTCGTCGATGCTGGGGAGGTGCTTACCTTCGACCGCTAGCCCGGCGTCTAGTTTCATGGTTTTCTCCTACGGGATGAGTATTAGCTTGCCGGTTGTCTTGCGGCCTTCCAGGTCCTGGTGAGCCAGCTTGGCGTCTGCGAGCTCGTAGGTCCCACCGATGCGTACGTCGAGGTTGTTCTGCCCGATCCAGGTAAACAGGCTCTCCGCCCGCCAGAGGAGCTCCTCGCGGGTCGTAATATAGTCGGCCAGCTTGGGTCGAGTGGCGAAGAGAGAGCCCTTGGTGTTGAGGATCTGGAGGTCCACCGGCGGCACCTGTCCGCTAGACCCACCGAAGAGGACCATGTAGCCGCGACGCTGTAAGCAGTCGAGACCGCCGTCGAAAGTGTCCTTGCCGACAGAGTCGTAGACTACGTGGACGCCCTCGCCGCCGGTTATGCGCTTTGTCTCCTCGACGAAGTCCTGTTCGGTGTAGAGGATCACCTCGTCCGCCCCCGCGCCCTTCGCGAGCCTGGCCTTCTCCTCGGTCGAGACGGTCCCGATGACCATTGCCCCTCGCATCTTGGCGAGCTGGCAGAGAAGGAGTCCCACCCCACCAGCGGCGGCGTGTACGAGGACCTTCTGGCCTGCCTGCACGGGGAAGGTACTGTGGGTGAGGTAGTGGGCAGTCATGCCCTGGAGTATCACCGCTGCTGCCATGCGGGCCTCGACGAGGGTGACGTTGAAGGGGACGAGCTTCTCCACCGGAGCGACAATGTACTCGGCGTAGGCGCCTTGAACCATGGTGAAGGCTACGTAATCTCCGGGTGAGATCTCCTCGACCCCCTCGCCGACGGCCTCGACCTCGCCTGCGCCCTCCAGGCCAAGCGTGAACGGCAACTCCATCGGATATGTACCCGTGCGCTGGTAGACGTCTATGAAGTTGACCCCCGATGCCGACAGCCTAACCCGCGCCTCGCCACTGCCTGGTTCGGGGACGGGCACCTCCTCGTAGCTCAAGACCTCCGGCCCGCCGTACTCGTGCACTCTGATAGCCTTCATCTCGCTCCTTCCGCTTGAGGAGTTCCCCTGGATCCTGGGATTATTGTACGGGGGAGCGCGGGCAGGCGCAGGGTGATGGCCCTTGCTCTTGGTTATAGAGAGCGCGAAAGCTTCGCGGATGTAGGAATCTTGGAGTGAGCCGGGCGAAGTCGCGTAACTGATGTTTCTTTTCTGGCGGTACCAGGGAGGGTATGATTCGTCCGTGCAGCGGACCATCATAGACCACCGTTATACCCTGATCGAACCTCTCGGCGGAGGGGGGATGGCGGAGGTGTACC
>JAWWQA010000147.1:0-5035 GCA_033854695.1 Rubrobacteraceae bacterium | reverse complement strand
CGCCGATGCGGCCGTACAGGCTTGTCGCTGCGTTTCCGACCACCTCGTCGTCCACCTTGCTGCGGAATTGCTGAGCCCCGAAGAGCACCAGGTTCAGGTGCCGTCCTCGGGCCGAGATGTCTACGAGAGTGTCTTTCAAGGAAGAGCTTCGTGCTCCCGAAGGTGCGTACTTGTTCAGCTCATCCACGAAGATGATAAGCTTGTCCACGCCTAGCCGACCACTCTCCGCCAGCTCCCAGATCCTCGAGATGACGCTGGTGACGATAAGGTCCTGCGGTATGCCAGTTAGCTGAGAGATGTCTACAACTCGCATCTCATTATTCTCGAAGGGACCATCTACGCGGGGGAGATCCCCGTACTCCACCCGCCCGTGCGCCAGCAGGCCGCCGCACTTGTTCGGTAGTATCTTGAAACGGTTACGAACCTTGGCGATGGTCATGTGGTTGTGCCCGTGCCAGGAGGAGTAGTTCTTGCCATCCTCCCGGGCACTCTCGAAGTAGTCTTCGATCTCGTCCAGGAGAAGGTAGAAGTCCGACTGCGTCCTTACCCCCCGGTCCCGCAGCTCCTCGATGAACCCGCGAAACTTGTCGTCCATGTCCGAGGGATCGAAGACGTACCCGGCGTACGGCAACACGTCCCCGAGCTCCCAGATAATAGGATGAACGCAGGAGTCCTCCCCGCGAGCATAGCGTAGGGTATTCAGCTTGCGGGTCGGGATGCACTCGGCGTGGACGACCCGCTCGCCGGACTCCATCCCGTATCGCAAAGGAGCGAAGATACGAAGCTTCTCGAAAGGCTTCACCTCGATCTCCAAGGAAGCGTACATCTCGCGGTCCTCTCCGGGTAGGCCACGCTGGCCCGCGCGCTCGTAGCGCTCGGCGAGCTCCGGGTCGTTCCTCGGATCGACCTCAACCGGCTTGTCCAGGAACAGGAGGTCGGCGCCTTTGACGTTGAACATCAGTGCTGCGACCTTCTTCTCCCGGACGGTCTGGAAGGTGCTGGCTATGGTGAAGAGGGCGTGGCTGGTCTTGGTGGAGAGGCCACTCATCCCCGTTATGTTCAGGTGGCCTGCTTCGGGTCCGAGGAGATAGTCGGCGTCTACGTATAAGGGCGTGCGTTGTGGCGAGCCGTTCTCTTCGTTGCCGTTCTCGTGCAGGAGCATCGGGATCCTGTGCCCGGAAAACTCCTCTGCTCCCAGCGCGAACTCTATCGCCCGGCTCTTGGCGAAGTAGACCGGTCCCGTCCTCACCGGGCGCTTGGACTTTCTGGCCTCGTGCCGATGCTTGGTAGCGAGTACGCGGGCGCGGAAGACCAGTATTTCTACTCTCTCCGAGAGGGCTTCTAGGGATGGGTCTCCGTCGTAGGCATAGAAGTCGTCGAGAAAGGATTGGAGATCGGAGTAGCGGCGTGGGTCGTCGAGGACGGCGACGGCGGTGGCGTCCTCGGCTTCGGCGGCGACGATGTGCCCGATGTCCAGGTTCTGGGCGGCCGGGGTCTCGGCGGTCCAGAAGTAGAACTCGTGGGCGGTCGCCGGATTCTCCTCGCTGGTCACGACACGCCCGATGGGGCCGGAGGCGGTGTCCAGGAATTCCGGGTGCAGCATCTAGTTACTCCCTGTCACGGTGAGCTGCCGCTCCAGTCTCGAGTACGCTCGTTCCGACCCCTGCACGAGGGGCTTCAGAATCTTCTCTACGTAGTGGATGGGGTAGATCATGGACGGCCAGCGCGGGTCGGGCTTGGCCAGAGGCGCTCGCTCAGCGAGGATCCAGCGCGAGATCTCATCCACGCTCTCCGGCGGCGTTTGGCGGTGGGCCTCGACGCGCAGGAGCGATCCCAGGGCGTCCGCTCCCCGTTGCCGCGACCACATCCTCAGGTACCACGAGGTCCGCTGCTCGCTCGGGTCGCGTCTGAGCTGCCAGTCCGGGACGAAACTGGTAGTTCGCATGCCCGGCTCTAGATCCAGCAACATCCCAACGTCTTTGCCCACGAACTCCGGACGTGCCACGCTCTTTATTAGGCCGATGGCTCGCTGGTTTGACTCTCTAATGTCCTTAAGCTGCCCGTCCACCGCAATCCAGGCGTCTGAGTCCTCCAGGGTCCGGTCGTCCAGCTCCCATTGGCGCAGCATTTCTCCCTCCAGTCGCTCCCGGAGGGCTCGGACTCTCACGCGGGCTCTCTCCCTCATCTCGACATAGTCTGAGGGGTCCGGCTCGTCCATGTACTTTGCGGAGTCGAGAACCAGATGCGGGTAGGAGGGAACTTCCTCCGGGCTGAGGTCCGAGAATCCCGCCGCGAGCAAAATTTCCCAGAATGCTTCGACCTTTGCGTCTCCTGCGCTGCGAGGCAGGATCATGGCCTGCACCAAGACCGGTGGGCTCTCCAGCGGCATGCGCGTGAACCGGCGGTTGCACCGGTTGACGATTGCGGCGGCAACGGTCGCAACGATGACAGGAGCCATCCCTATGCGGCCGATCTCGCGCGAGCTCTGCACGCCGTCGAGGAAATAACATAATCGCGACGTGCCGTCGTGACTACCGAGATCTCGAGGTCCCGGTGGTGACTCCAGGTGATGTGGCTGCCCCTTAGGGAACAGCTCTTCTTCCTCCAAAGAGTGACGGGCGAACTGCTGGGCCTCCAGGGCGCACGTTCCTACTCCGGCAGTTACATAGATGCCCTTACGCTCGGCCTCGGTAAGAGCCTGGCTTATCTTCGCTACAAAGTCCTTAGCCGTTCTCCCCGCTAGCATTTGACGCAGTATACGCAGGATTTTTCGGTAAGACTATGCCTCTTCGTCAGGTTCAGGTACAGGCAACTCGAACTGCTTCTCGGCCAGGCCCACCGCCCAGCGGAAGCTCCGGCGATCCTCGGGGGTTGCGGAGTAAGCTTCACGGGCCATCTTGAGGATCTTCTTCGCCTCGGCCCGTTGCTCGGGTGCGTTCGGTATCTCCTTGGAGAAGGCGTAGCCGAGGTCGTCATTCTCAGGGTAGTAGAAGTGCATGTAGAGTGTCTTCTGGCGACCGAGACCGGCGAGGGCGGCGTCGCCGCTGACCTGGGAGACGTTGAGGAGGGTGCCGGCGCTAAGGTGCTCGCCGTCGCTCCGCGGGTAGACGCTTATGGCGAGGCGGACGATGGGGCCGTAGGGGGTCCTGTAGAACTCCAGGCGGCGTAAGATCCTGGACGGGCCGCGGATGGCGTCTATCTCTTCCTTCGTTGCGGCGATGACGACGTGCCCCTGTGGCGGGCGCATGGACCCGCGGCCCTGCGTCGAGACCACGCGCGCCTGCACGCCTCTCGAAGCCACAGCCGCCGCCAGGCTCTGCCGGACGCGCTCCGGAAGGTCGAGCCCCTTGCGTGGGGTCCCTTCGGTCAAGGGGCGAACCTTTCGAAGAAGCGGGTGAAGTAGGCGATGGACTCGAAGTAGTCGTCGAGGCGGGCTGACTCGTTCGGAGCGTGGATACGGCTTCCGACGTTCGCCACGGCCCCGGTCATGATCGTAGGTATGCCAAACTCCGTCGCGACGAGCGAGGTCGGCCCGCTCCCCCCGATGGTCGGATAGACGATCGCCTCTTGTGCGCCAACCTCTCGCCACGTCTCGACGGCTGTCTCTACCACCGCAGAATCGATCGGGGTCTTCGCCGCCTCGACCCCATGCAAGTCCACTACCTCGATGTCGGAGAAGCCGCGCCTGTGTAGGTGCTCTCGCAAGAGATCCAGGACCGGACCCGGGCTCTGGCCGGCAACGAGCCGGAAGTCCATCTTCACGAACGCTTCAGAGGGTACGATGGTCTTCGCCCCGGGTCCTGTATAGCCGGACTGGATTCCGGCGATGTTCGCCGTAGGCCGGAAGAGCATCTCTGTAAGCGCTTCTCTGCCCGTGAGCCCGCGGTCGAAGGAGTCCACCTCCCAGGAGGCTTTGAGGGCGGCTTCGTCGTAGGGGATTTTCTCTATGGCTTCGAGGTCCTTCTCGGAGGGCGGGGTGGCCATCTCGTCGAGGCCGTCTAGTGTGATCTCTCCGTTCTCGTCCTTGATAGTTCGCAGCGCCTGCACCAGCCGCCAGGCCGGGTTCGGCGCTATCCCACCGTACATGCTGTGCAGATCGTGCGAGGCGCCCTTCGCGCGCAGCTCGACGTAGAGCATGCCCTTGGTGCCGCAGAAGATCATAGGCCGTCCCGCCTCGTCCTTCATCGACCCCTCCCACAGGCAGGCGTCAGCGGAGAGGAGATCCTTGTTTGAGCGGACAAAGGGGGCAAGGTTCGGGCTTCCGATCTCTTCTTCACCCTCGATGAGAAACGTCAGTTTGAAGGGGAGAGGACCGTGCTCCTCCTGGTAGAGCCTCAAGGCCTGGATGCGGGCCATCACGTCGCCCTTGTCGTCCGCCACACCACGAGCGAAGAGTACGCCGTCCCTGATCGAGGGCTCGAAAGGATCGCTCTCCCACAGCTCCAAAGGCTCGGGCGGCTGTACATCGTAGTGGCCATAGGAGAGGAGTGTTCGGCCGCCGTCCCCGATCTCTGCGTAGACGACCGGATGTCCGTCCGTGTCCATCAACCGGGCTTCGGCCCCGGCCTCTTCAAGCTTCGCCAGCACCCACTCCGCGCATCTGCGGAAGCTATCTCCTTTGCCGGCCTGGGCTGAGACCGACGGCATCCTCAAAAACTCCTTCAGCTCGTCCAGGAGATCGCTCTTCGAGTCTTCTATGCGCCTCTTTATGCCCATATTCGCGAATCCTCCATCTAGCTTTTCGAGAGGTTAGCACTTCAGTTTCATAGCGTTCGGCCTAAAATGTAATATACAGTGGTTCGGCTCGCCGGTTGCTGTTATATTTGAGGTAGGGATGTTTGTGGATAGGAGACCGGATCACGAGCTGGAGCATCGCCGCGGGTACCGGCGCCGCGGCCACCACGGCTCTGACGATTTCTTCGGCCTCGACGTGGAGAAGATGAGCCCGAAGGCGCAGATCAAGGTTGGTCTCGCGGTGCTAATACCGGTGGCGGTAGCCGGAGTGCTCGTGATCACGCTGGTGCCCTGGCTCTGG
>JAWWQA010000146.1:0-5540 GCA_033854695.1 Rubrobacteraceae bacterium | reverse complement strand
CTCGAGGCGATCGCGGCCGACGAGGTCGGTTCGTTCGAGGGCAAGTTCGTGCTCTGATCGTTCCGGGTCGTGGCGGCGACGGGGCGCCAGAGCCGGGCGGCAGTGTCGATCTCGCACGCCGAACAGGGTACTTTCGAGGCCGAGGCCGAGGGCGAAGGTCCGGTGGACGCGGTCTTCCGCGCCATCGACGCGGCGACCGGGATCAGGGGCCGCCTAACAGACTTCCGTATCGACGCCGTTACGGGCGGTAAGGACGCTCTAGGCGAGGTTCGTGTCTCGGTCGAGTTCGAAGGTCAGGAGTACGCCGGGCGTGGCTTGAGCCAGGATGTCGTCGAGGCGGCTGCCAGGGCCTACGTGCGGGCGGTCAACGTGTACACGGCGGGCAAGGTCGGGGCTACGCGGGTCTCGACTGCCGCGCCCTAGAGACGGTCGCTCCTGTGCGGAGCCCCACCTCCCTCCCGGGCTACGAGCGCCTGGACGGCCAAATCCCGGTCGTCTATCCGCGGGGAATGGAGCAGCCAGCAGCGGAGATGCGGCTGCTGCTACGAGCGGGGGCCGCGGCGCTCTCGGAGATTCTGGACACCGGGCCGCCCGAGCTAGAGGCGTTCCTGGTAACAGATGATGACTGGGACGAAGCGCCACGCGAGAACGAGCACGCCTATCCGCCGGGGCTCCCGTACTTCACGCGGTCAGTGCATCCACCGGGCCTGGTGCTGCCGGCGACGCTCTCCTCCGCCTTCCGGCCTCGCACAGAGGCGACTTACCCCCTGGTCGTCTGGCACGAGCTCGCCCACGCCTTCCTGCTGCAAAGGGAGATGGTTCGCACCCCCGTCTGGATGAGAGAGTTCGTGCCACAGGCGGCGTCAGCAGCGGTCGCGTGTAGGGCCAATCTACCTCTCGAAGAGCACCTGAGCAAGATAGACCGCGAACCCGGGTTCACCATACGGGTCCTCCGAGGTCACGTAGATGCCGAGCGGCAGATGGCGTTTCAGAACCTCTTGCTGCTGCTCGGCACGGCTGCGGGGGAGGAGTTCGGAGACGGGTTCTTGAAGAGGCTCGTTCATGCCCTGTGGGAGGAGACGGACGTCGTAAACGAAGAGCGGGCCGAGAAGTTGCTCGCGGATACTCTAGGCCCAGGTGGCCGGGAGTGGCTCCGGTTCAGACCGGAGTTTTAGGAGGCAAGATGCGTCATTCATTCGACATCCTACTGCTTCCGGGCGACGGCATCGGCCCGGAGGTAGTCGAGGCGGCCCGTACGGTGATGGATGTCGCGGCCGAGCATTTCGGGGTTGAGCTCTCCTACGAGGAGCGCAAGATCGGCGGAACGGCGATCCGCGAGGAGGGAGCACCGGTCTCCGACGAGACGATAGAGAGGGCCAGAGCCTCGGATGCAGTCCTGCTCGGGGCAGTCGGACATCCGGATTTCGATCGGGGACCGGTCCGCCCCGAAGCCGGGCTCTTGAAGCTCAGGAAGGCTCTGGGAGCGTTCGCAAACCTCAGACCGGTGACGGTGCGGACGGCCTTGCTCTCAGCCTCGACCTTGAAGAAGGAAGTCGTCGAGGGCGTGGACATCCTGATCATCCGCGAGCTCACCGGCGGCGCCTACTTCGGGGAAAAGGTGGAGGAAGAGGACATAGCGAGCGACCTGAGCGTCTATACCCGCGAGGAGGTCGAGCGGGTAGCGAGGGTAGCGTTCGAGGCAGCGGAGGGGCGAAAGGGACGCCTAACCTCGGTCGACAAGGCAAACGTGATGGCGACGAGCCGGCTGTGGCGAGCAGTCGTCGCGGATGTGGCGGGCGAGTACCCGGGCGTCGCGCTCGATCACGTGCTCGTAGACGCAGCGGCGATGTTCCTGATCCGAGACCCCAAGCGCTTCGACGTGATCCTTACCGAGAACCTCTTCGGCGACATTCTCTCCGACGAAGCAGCTATGCTTCCAGGCTCTATGGGCATGCTTCCGAGCGCCTCTTTGGGCGAGCCAGGCACGCCCGGCATATTCGAGCCCGTGCACGGCTCGGCTCCGGACATAGCGGGACAGGGGGTCGCCAACCCCTACGCCACCATACTGTCCGCGGCGATGATGTTCCGCCATACTTTGGGACGCCCGGACGTAGCCGGAGGCATCGAGCAGGGTGTCTCGGTCGCCCTGGAAGCAGGTTTCAGAACGCCGGACCTCGGCGGAAACAAGAGCACCGGAGAAGTTACGCGGGCCGTGAGCAAGTGGACGGCGGCCGGAGAAGGAGTGGCATGAGCATCAAACTTTTCGATACTACCCTACGGGACGGGACCCAACGTGAAGGCGTAAGCCTGACGACGGAGGATAAGATCCGGATAGCCCGCGAGCTAGACTCTTTGGGTCTGCACTACATCGAAGCCGGCTTCCCGGCGTCGAACCCGAAGGATCTGGAGTTCTTCGAGAATTTTGACGCCGGGGAGCTAACCGCACGACTCGTCGCCTTCACCCGTGCCCGCCGCCCCGGCGGCAGCGCCGAGGACGATCCCGCAGTGATGCTTCTCCCCCGCCTCTCCGCCCCCGTGGCCTGCATCGTCGCTAAGAGTTGGAAGATGCACGTAGAGAAAGTCCTGCGCACCACCGTCGAGGAGAACCTGCGGTCCGTGAGCGACACGGTGGAATACCTGGCAAGAGCGGGCAAAGAGGTCATCTTCGACGCCGAGCACTACTTCGACGGCTTCCGCGACGATCCCGAGCACGCCCTGGCGGTCCTCCGGGCCGCGGCGGAGGCGGGTGCGACGACGCTGGTCCTCTGCGACACTAACGGCGGCACACTCCCAACAGAGCTAAAAGCGGTGGTGGGACGTACGGTACGAGAGTTTCCCGACATCGAGGTTGGCATCCACACCCATAACGACTCCGGGTGTGGGGTAGCGAACGCGCTCGTGGCGGTCGAGGCCGGGGCAACCCACGTACAGGGGACGGTGAACGGCGTCGGCGAACGCTGTGGGAACTGTGATCTCGTGACCACCATCGCCAACCTGCAGCTCAAGATGGGCCTCAAGGTGATGGATGACGAGCGCCTTAAGAGGCTCACCGAAGCCTCAAACTATGTCTCCGAGCTCATGAACCTGACGCCCGATACACACCGGCCCTACGTGGGCCGCAGCGCCTTCGCCCACAAGGGCGGGCTGCACGTGGACGGCATCTCCAGGGACCCCGCAACCTACGAGCACGTATCTCCAAAGATAGTGGGCAACGTACGGCGCACGCCGGTTGGGGAGCTTTCGGGCAAGAACTCTATTCGCGCCAAGGCCGAAGACCTGGGCCTCGAGGCGGGAGACGTTACGGCCGTACTCTCGGCCATAAAGCAGCGAGAGTACGAGGGCTATCACTACGAGGCTGCCGACGCTTCGCTCGCCCTGCTCATCGGACGCACAACGGGAGATGCGAGACCGTTGTTCGAGCTGGAAACGTTCAGGATCATCTCCGAAAAAAGGGCTGATGGCGAGACGATGACCGAGGCTACCATCAAGCTCCTGGTCAAGGGGCAGCGCGTGGTCTCGACCGCCGAGGGTAACGGTCCCGTCAACGCCCTCGACCAGGCGCTACGCCAGGCCATAGAGCCACACTACCCGGAGTTGAAAGAGATCCACCTCTCCAACTACAAGGTGCGCATACTCGACGAGCACCGCGCCACCGCTGCCACCACCCGCGTCCTTATTGACTCCACCGACAGCAAACGGGTCTGGGGCGCCGTAGGCGTCGGCGAGAACATCATCGAGGCATCATGGCAGGCCCTCGTCGACAGCCTCGAATACGGCGTGAACGGAGCAAAGAAAGGGTAGCGGCCTACTCCTCTTTGTGGAGCTTGGTTTCGAGACGCACGGCTTCTTTGTAGATCTCTTCGGCTCTCATGCCATTGAGGGGTTTGTCTTCAAGCTCGATCCGCCGCGTCCTACCGATTAGTTTAAACGAGGCGAAAGGGTTAGTCGAAGAGACGGGGCTGAACTCCTCCGGTTTGACGAAACGCGGCGGTCGATAGTTTCGGAAAGCGTTTGCCCTCGATGGCGGCCCTACGGCAGCTTATGGAGAAGAGTTGGGCGATCTGTTCGGCGAAGATGCCCTCGCCCTTCATACGCGTGCCGAAGCGAGGGTCGTTGAGCTTTCCGCCCCGCATCAAGCGGATGCGATTCAGCACCTTCTCCTTGCGTTCGGGAAAATTACGGGCGAGCCAGTCCTCGAAGAGAGGCCGGACGGCGTAGGGTAAGCGCACGGGGGTATAGGATGCGAAGCTCGCTCCCGCTTCGGCAGCCGCAGAGATCAGGGCCGGCAGTTCGTGGTCGTTGAGACCGGGTATCACGGGCGCGGTCATGACCCCAACGGGAACACCGGCCCGAGCAAGCGCTTCGATGGCGGCCAGTCGCCGGGTAGGGCGGGAAGTCCTCGGCTCCATGACCCGTCGCAGGTCGTCGTCCAGGGTGGTCAGCGAGATCGCAACCACGGCGGCGTTGTGCCGGGCAAGTTCAGAGAGGAGGTCGATGTCCCTCGTGACGAGGTAATTTTTGGTGACCACGGCGACCGGATTGCGAAACTCCGCGAGGACTTCGAGACAACACCGGGTGATCCGGAGCTTGCGCTCGACGGGCTGGTAGGGATCGGTGACTCCGCTCAAGGAGAGCGTCTGAGGCTTCCAACGCAGAGACGAGAGTTGCCTGCGTAACAGGTCGGGGGCGTCCGGTTTGACGAGGATCTTGCTCTCAAAATCCAGGCCAGCGGAGAAGCCGAGGTACTCGTGAGTCGGGCGAGCGTAGCAATAGGCGCACCCATGCTCGCAGCCCCGGTAAGGGTTGATACTCGCGTCGAAACCGATGTCGGGACTGTCGTTTCGGACAATAATCGAACGCGAATCGTCCCTCAGGAAGAGGGTCTCGCGGCCACGATCCGGAGACTCCAACTCCCCAGGCTCCAGCTCGACCTCGATCCTCTCGAATCGGTTCTTGGGATTGCCCGCTGTCCCGCGACCTACAATGCTTTCTCGGTACTCCTCCGACCCCTTCATCGTTTGATTCTAAACGACCTTCGCTCGCCTCACTACGCTCTTATGTCCGGACTAAAGTATGAGGTAAGGGACTAGGAGAAGGTATAGTAGCCCTCCTCCTATCTCCCTTCGTTTCGTGTAGTTCGTACTCAAGACGGGTAGCCTCGCGGCAGGTCTCCTCTGGACCGGAGCGCGCATTCCCGACTAGCACCGGGCGCCCGCTGACACGACCCGCGCCCTCGTGTACTCGACCGACGGCAAACGAGTCCCTGCTATCGGAGTCGGGGCCGTCATAGAGGCCTCCTGGCAAGTACGCGTTTGCGGCTTGGAGTGAGACGTGAACACCGCACCCAAAATCCTGAGGTAAGGTCGCTCCCGTAGGAACGCAGCCACCCCGTCGTGATCACTTCCCGAGGAGCGTGAGTTACTGTTCGAGGAAAGCCTCTCGTTGTCCGCGGAGTCCCCGAGTACCCGCACATCCACCGCGTCTGCGCCGGCAGCGGTCAGACCGATCTCTTCTGCGGCCCCCCGCGAGAGGTCAAGGCC
>JAWWQA010000145.1:0-4747 GCA_033854695.1 Rubrobacteraceae bacterium | reverse complement strand
TCAGTCTGGTCGGAGCGCTCCCAGTCACCGATCTCCGAGATGAGCTGTTGGCGAAACTCTTCCCAGTCATAGTGTCCCTGGTTAGACAAGGCGATCGCCATACCGAACGCCTGGCTTTCCCACAGCGTTTCGAAAACCAGCTCTCCGTTTCTCCTGGGAAGGGCAGCCGTACCGCCCATGTCGGCAACCAGCCGCTCCGCTCTCGCCCGGCTGCGCCTCAACTCTAGAGGAGCACCTCTGCGGGGAGTGCTGCTCCGCTCGACTCTACCCGGCGTTTTGTGCGCTTCTCCTCCCTGATGATCCGGCCCCATGGCTCTACCCCTTTCTCACCGTGCCTCTTCCGGGGTTCGGGGCTCGCCCACGCCGATCATGGAATCGCGGGTCACGAGGGACGCAAGCTCCTCCTCGGACATCCCTTCCGTACTCTCTGGACGCTCCGGCAGCACGAAGTACCGGATCTCGGCACTGCTGTCCCACACACGCACGTCCACAGACTCATCGATGTTGAGCCCGAACTCTTCCCTCAACACCGCACGAGGCTCCATCACCGTTCGAGAGCGGTACTGAGGGTACTTGTACCAGTTGGGTGGCAGCCCGAGTACAGGCCAGGGATAGCATGAACACAACGTGCACACAACAACGTTGTGTACTTGAGCGGAGTTCTCGACCACCACCATGTGCTCGCCCTGCATCCCGCCAATATCCAGTTGCTCGCAGGCAGCATTGGCATCCTCCAGCAGCAGTTCCTTGAACTCCGGATCACTCCAGGCGCGCGCCACGACCCTGGCCCCTAGCATCGGACCGATATCGCTTTCGTAGGCGCTAACCACCTTGTCGATCGCATCGGTGGAGACTATGCCTTTTTCGACCAAAAGAGATTCCAGAGCCTTTGTACGGGCCGCAACCTCCGCCTCCGATGCCAGGTAAGAGCCGCCCCCCGGTGCCTGGCTATCCGCCGTACCTTCTACGCTCATTACCTATCTCCCTTCCTGTTTGATGCCGCCGGACACTGCGGCTTATCCGCCGTCCCTAGAGAGGCTCGAGGTAACTTTCCCAGAGATCCACGTAGACGACTTCACGCGGTTCCGCGGAATCCCCCCACACCTCTTTCGTATCGAATTGGACGCAGTAGACGTGTTCGGGATTCTCTCCCCCGCCGTGCGCATTCGTGTCGGGCAAAACGAAGGCGTCATACACCCGCTCGACAATACCTTGCTTGTCTCGTACATACTGGGGAAGGCGCGTATGCCCATGAGGATGCACGTTCCGAACCCGTACTCTGTCTCCAACCGCAAATTGAGGCTTCGTTGAAACCTCACGTCTGGTCGACCCGCCGGAGCGGACCAGCTGCGAAAGACTATCCGCCAGCTCGGGATCTTCTCTTTCGGGTACAGAGGCAGCTGGATCTTTCAAGAACTCCTGCGTCTTGGCGTCCAGTTCGTCCTGGTCTACTATCCCCTTCTCTATCAGGTTCTTCTCCACCGTTTCGAGCCAATGCTCGTAATAGGGGGACGTGAGGTAATGAGCCGGGTCCATGGTTTCAATACCGTGGCGAAACTCGTCGAGGTTGTATAACCCCTGTCCCAGAGTGGCGAGCATGGTACCGAAGACGACCTTCTCCCAGGGATTGTGGAACACGGGCTCGTTGTGCTCCACATCCACAGGCCCCAGACCATGCATGCCACCTAGATCGTGTACCCCGTTCATAAACCCTCACCCCTTTTCTGCCTTCCCAGCCAGATGAACCAAGCATTATATTAACATAACAGCAAAGTGATTGTCAAGGAGAGCACAAAGCTGTGATCACGTAACCGACCTGCAAGAGGTCCTCGTAAGGCTCTCCTGAGGAGCTCGCGTAGCGCCGGAGGATGCGGTTGATCTACTTTACCAGCTCGAAGATCTGGAACATCGGTAGATACATCGCGATAATAATGCCGCCGACGATACCGCCGACGATCACGATCATGAGTGGCTCGATGATCGTGATTAGAGCCTTTACAGCCGCGTCCACCTCAGACTCGTAGAACTCTGCAATCTTGGCGAGCATTCCGTCTATGTCGCCCGTCTCCTCGCCGACGGCGATCATGCGAGTCACCATTGGCGGGAAGACGGGCTCGTCTTCAAGCGGTTGGTAGATCGGCAAACCCTCCCTGATCGCCTCCCGGCTCTTGAAGAGAGCCTTCTCGATGACGTAGTTGCCCGACGAGGTCGCGGTTATCTCCAGAGCCTGCAGGATGGGCACGCCAGCGGCGCTCAAGGTCCCAAGCGTGCGAGCGAAGCGGGCGAGTGCGACCTTCTGGATGATGTCCCCGATCTTGGCCGGTATCTTCAGCATCACCGGGTCCACCGCCTTGCGTCCGTTCTCGGTCTTCCTCCAGCGCAAAAATAGGAACATGCCGAGGCCCGCGCCAGCGTAGATGAATATCCCGAATATGCTCGTCAAGATGTCCGAGAGGCCCATCGCTATCCGTGTCGGGAGCGGCAAAGTACCACCGAGATCCTCGAACATCCTGGCGAAGATCGGGACTATAAAGATGAGCATGAACGACGCTGCGAGGATGGCGAGGATGAGGACGACCGTAGGATAGCTCATCGCACTCTTGACCTGGCGCCTGAGATCCTGGTCCTTCTCTAACTGGTAGGCGACCCGCAAGAGTACGTCGTCGAGAATACCACCGATCTCGCCAGCCCTGACCATTTCGGTGTAGAGTTTGTTAAAGACCTTGGGGTGCTTTTCTAGAGCCTCCGAGAGCGCAAGTCCGGCCTCGACATCCTTACGGACGTCGCCTAGTGTTTCCTTGAGCTTCTTGTTCTCGGTCTGCTCGGAGAGGACGTATAGCGTGCGAACTATGGGCAGGCCGGCGTTGATCATGGTCGCGAACTGCCTGGTGAAGACGACGAGGTCGGCGAGCTTTACCTTCTTGAAGGGCTCGAGGATATCCTTCTGCCCGATGCCCTGCATCTTGATGTCTATGACGAGGAGGCCCTGCTGTCTGAGGGCCATCGCCACGCTCATCGTGTCGTCGCCCTCTATCTGGTCCTCGAAAATCTCGCCCTGAGGACTCCGGGCCTTATACGTGAACACCGCCAAAAGGAGCCTCCCTTTGCCTCTTTTCTCTAGCGCCGGATCGCGGCGTAGCCACCGGCGCCACCGGATCTCGCCGCCATGTTAGCGCCGGACATCCCCTGAGACCCGCCGCCTATCAGGCGGTTGAGCTCGTCGGGGTTGCTCGAACGCTTCTCGGCCTCCTCCCGAGAGATAGCGCCCTTGCGCACCAGCTCGACGAGTGCCGCGTCCATCGTCTGCATCCCGTACTTTGAGCCCGTCTGCATAGCAGAGTAGATCTGGTGGTTCTTCCCCTCCCGGATAAGGTTCCGCACACCCGGGGTCGGCACCAGGATCTCACACGCCACGACCCGCCCCTTGCCGTCGCGCCGGGGCAACAGGGTCTGGGTGACGACGCCTTGCAATGCGTTGGCGAGCTGGGTCCGGATCTGGGACTGCTGGTGCGACGGGAAGACGTCGATGATCCGGTCGACCGTCTGCGGCGCATCCTGGGTGTGGAGCGTTCCGAAGACAAGGTGGCCTGTCTCCGCCGCGCTTATAGCAAGGCTAATAGTCTCCAGGTCGCGCATCTCGCCGACGAGTATCACATCCGGGTCCTGCCTCAAGACGTGCTTGAGGGCCTGCGCAAAGCTCTTGGTGTCCTGGTTGACCTCGCGCTGGTTAACAATACAATTCTTGTGGGTGTGCAAAAATTCTATTGGATCCTCGACGCTCATAATGTGCTCATGACGGGTCTCGTTTATCTTGTCGATCATCGAGGCTAGCGTGGTGGACTTGCCGGAGCCCGTAGGCCCGGTGACGAGAACCAGCCCGCGAGGCTTCTCCGTCATGTCCTCTATAGCTTTGGGTAGCCCGAGCTCCTTGAAACCCTTGATCTCGTGTGGAATCGTCCGGAAAGCCGCGCCCATGGAGCCCCTCTGGAAGTACACGTTGACCCTGAAGCGGGCAGTGCGGGGCAGGGTATAGGCAAAGTCGAGCTCCCACTCGCTCTCGAACCGTTGGCGCTGGTCGTTGGAGAGGATATCGTAGATCATCTCTCGCGTCATGTTCGGCGTCAACGGTGGATAGTTAAGAGGCTGTACCTTACCGTGCACGCGGATCATGGGCGGCAGCCCCACGGTTATGTGCAGGTCGCTTGCCCCAGTTTGGATCGCATCGAACAGATAGTCATTGAGTCCGGTCTCTATCATTTATTGCTTCCCTCTAGCCGTTGTGCCATTCTGGTCCAGAACGATTATTGGCACAAGTAGGCCGAAGCTGTAGCGGAGCTTTGGCTCCTGGATATCTGCGCTAAACCACGCTCCTCAGAACCTCTTCTATGGTCGTCACACCCTCGGCCGCCTTGAGGAGACCATCGCTTCTCAAGCGGACCATACCCTCCTCCTCGGCGACGCGCTGGATCTCGCCGGTCGAAGCGCGGCGCAGGATCATCTCCTTTATCTTCTCGGTGACGACCATGAGCTCGTAGACGCCGAGACGCCCCCGGTATCCGGAGCCGCCGCACCGGTCGCAGCCTACAGCCTTATGGAAGCGGAGCCCGTCCTTGGGGGCATGCTCGAAGGGGAACCGTATCCCAGCCAGGATCTCCTTATCGATCTCCACCGGCTTCCTGCACCTCACGCAGAGCCTACGAGCGAGCCTCTGGGCGATCACGCAGTCCACCGCCGAGGAGGTGAGGAA
>JAWWQA010000144.1:0-4642 GCA_033854695.1 Rubrobacteraceae bacterium | reverse complement strand
TCATGTTAACGATGAGCGAGCCGCCGCTCAACGTGAGGCACGGGTTGGCCTTCTCCTGGCCGAGCTACGCAGGCCGTATGAAGAGGCGCAATCCCGTAGGAAGGGAGCGGCAGCCTAAAAGCGCTTGACTATCTAAGGCGCTTCGCAGGCTAATTACTCTAGAAGAGAAGCTAGAGATTTTCACCCTAAGACAGGCCGGAGCTAATCCGCGTTACAATGCTTCCTCTTATGTAAGCTATAGAAGGGGTAGACTGATGAGATGGTTCAGTCTCGTGGTGGTGTCGATAGCGACGGTTTTCGCTGGCGCGGCATGTGGTGGCGACTCTACACCTAAAGAAGCATCCAAAGAACCCGCTAAGGTTGAAGAGACGACCCAGAAGAAGGAGCAAGGCTCTGACGATGTTGCTTCCGTGGATTGCCAGCTCGATAAGGCTGAGGCCGATCTGGGAAAGGCGGGTGCGGAAGAGTTGATGAGTGAGTGGTACAGGCAGGAGGTGGAGCCTCGCGTGCAGCAGCAGGACTTCTCTTCGGCGCTGGCGGAGGCGAAGGACCTGCCCACGTTTCTTGCTGAGCGAGGGTACACCTGCTGACCTAAGAAAGAAGTGGTAAAAGGAGTGTGAAATAGGGAATCTACTCTCGCGAAGTACCTGGAAAACGGGAGATGATCTTGAGGAAGGGAAAGAAGTAATGCCGCAGAAAGAGATATTCTGTGCCTTCGGCGTCGACGTCGATGCGGTGGCGGGTTGGCTCGGCTCCTACGGTGGGGAGGATTCGCCGGACGACATCTCACGGGGCCTGTTCGCGGGCGAGATCGGCTCGCCGCGCCTCTTGAAGCTCTTCGAGAAGTACAATATGAAGACTACCTGGTTCATCCCCGGCCACTCTATAGAGACCTTCCCGGAGCAGATGAAGGCGGTCGTAGACTCCGGGCACGAGGTCGGGAGCCACGGCTATTCGCACGAGAACCCTATCGCCATGACACCGCAGCAAGAGAGGGACGTTCTCGAGAAGTGCATCGGGCTGATAGAAGACCTCACCGGTAGGAAGCCTGTCGGCAACGTCGCACCCTGGTGGGAGCCCTCCAACACCACCAACGAGCTCCTGCTCGAGTACGGCTACAAGTACGACCATTCTCTGCAGCACAATGACTTCACTCCCTATTATGCTCGTGTCGGTGACTCGTGGACCAAGATCGACTACTCCAAGCCTGCCTCTGAGTGGATGAAGCCTCTGGTGCGCGGCGAGGAGTTAGACCTTATCAAGATCGCTGCTAACTGGTACCTGGACGACCTGCCTCCGATGATGTTCATAAAGGGCTCTCCGAACAGCCACGGCTTCGTCAACCCGCGCGACATCGAGCAGATGTGGAAGGACCAGTTCGACTGGGTGTATCGGGAGATGGACTACGCCGTCTACGGCCTAACGATCCACCCGGACGTATCGGGTAGGCCACAGAACCTCCTGATGCTCGAGCGCCTGATCGAGTACATAAACGGACACGACGGCGTAAGCTGGATGACCTTCGAGGAGATCGCCGACGACTTCGCCAGGCGACAGCCCCGGGGAGAAAAGGCCGCCGTCGAAGGTCTGAGCTAGGCGCGGGAAGCTATGTGCGTGCTCTGCGGCCGGGATTTCGTGGCCCAGATCCACTGGACGGACCGGCACATCGAGGACAAGGCGCGCGCCTCCGGGACTTATGGAGGCTCGGGCGACTACCACCGCGACCGGCGCCGCGACCGCGCCCACCGGACTAGCTTGACGAACGAGGTGTTGCGCCACTACGGACTACGGGTCGAAGACTGGAGCGGCAGCAAGTATCTCGTACGCGACCGTAAGGGACGCTCCGAGCTCATACAGGACCTGGGCGCCCTGTGGTCCGCAGCAGAGAGGCTCGCCGGACGGACACTAGACCCCCTAGACCCTATCCTGCAGGCGGCGCTGCGTGGAACCTCGGACGAGACCGCGCCGGTGAATGGGGGCTGAGGCGGCGAAGAAACCGGTAATGGTCGTAACGGGCTTTCTGGGGAGCGGCAAGACCACCCTTCTCTCGAGGGTGCTCGCGGTCCCGTCCCTGGCAAATACGGCCGTGCTCGTCAACGAGTTCGGCAAGGTTGGCCTGGATCACCATCTGTTAAGGCGCGCCGATGAGAAGACGGTACTCCTCGAACACGGCTGCGTATGCTGCACCACGCGCGAAGACCTCGTCGACGCGCTTCTGGACCTTCTGGACGAGGAGGGGAGGGGTGAGATACCGTCGCTGGACCGGGTGGTCGTAGAGACGACCGGGCTCGCGGACCCCGCTCCCATACTCTTCACCATCTTTTCGCACCCTGTACTCCAACACCATTACTACGTGGACCTCGTGATTTCCACCGTCGATGCCGTAAACGGTGATCTTCACCTGGACCGCAACCCCGAGTCGACTAAGCAGGTCGCGGCGTCCGACGTGGTCGTCTTGACCAAGACCGACGTCGCGGAAACCGGCACGGTCGGCCCTTTGCGCGCCCGGCTTCGCGACATCAACCCCTCCATCCGCATGATCGAAGCTTCCTTCGGTGAGGTGGACCCCGAAGAACTCCTCCTCTCCCCGGTAGCCTGGTCCCCGAGCGAACCTTATAGTGGCCTGGACTTGGACGCGAACGTACCGGTTCCCGAAAGCTCCTCAATGGAGGGCAAGGTAGGGGAAGGAGACCCTCGTCACGTGTCCCGGACCTACTCCACCTCTCTAACCTTCGACGGGCCCGTGGACTGGGCGGCGTTCGGGGTCTGGTTCAGCATGCTGCTCCACGCCCGAGGTGAGGACATCTTGCGTGTGAAGGGCCTCCTGGATGTCGGCGAGGCGGGGCCGGTCCTGCTCAACGGTGTCCAGCATGTCATGCACCCGCCGGACCATCTCGACGAGTGGCCCGACGAAGACCACCAATCCCGTATCATCTTCATCACGAGGTATATCCGCTCAGAGGAGTTGCTCGCTTCGCTGGAGGCATTCCGGCACATCATCGGGGCGGGGCCGCGCTTGCTCGAAGCCAACGCGCCCGTGTAATGCTGGACCTGGTGTGCTGCTGGACGAAGCCGGCGTGCTATGGAGGGGTGTAAGTCCCGACCTTTGTAGTCTCTACAAACTCAAGCTAAGAGCTTTGGGCGCCACTTCACGCTGCTATCTGCTGTGGCTTTTGCTCGAGCGGGTACACCTTACCCGTGATCTGGCGGTATCCCTTTTGGTAGTAGTAGGTATACTCCTGAAGTCCGGCTCCACTCCTGCAGAAGCTCGGCGGTGAGAAGGACTCTAGCTTGGATCCGTGTATGTAACCGATATGGTGTGTCATTTTGGTCTCCTTTTCTGTTAACAACTTCTAAGGGAACTATCGCGCAGGGGCGCTAAAAGGAGATCAACCACAGAGATGGTTATCGAATATCGAACGGATGAGCTTTGCTATCAACCGATAGGTTGACTGCGAGGATGCAAAATGGCACAAGAAGCTTTCACACAGGTATAGCTGAAGAGCTGGTACTAATAGCTGTTCTTGCCTGCTACTCTAGAGCCTGGTCCAGGTTTACAGCAGCGCTGATAAGTGCCAGGTGAGTAAAGGCTTGGGGGAAGTTCCCCAAGGCCTCTCCGGACGGTCCTATCTCTTCCGCAAAGAGTCCCAGATGGTTGGCGTAGGAGAACATCTTCTCCAAAGCCAGGCGGGCCTCGTCCAGTCGTCCGGCTCTGGCAAGGCACTCGACCATCCAGAAAGAGCAGATACTGAAGCTGCCCTCCTCGCTCGAGAAGCCGTCATGTGCGGCCTCTGCTACCTTGTAGCGGTAGACGAGGGTGTCGTGGGCGAGCTCTTCCTGGATGCGATCCAGGGTCGCGAGCCAACGGGGGTCGGTGGGGCCCACAAACTTGACCAGGGGCATCAGGAGTAGCGATGCGTCGAGGGCTGTGCCCCCATAGTACTGGACGAAGCTTTTTCGTTCGGGATTCCACCCTTTCTCCATGATCTCCTCGTAGATGGCATCTCGCTGCTTTATCCAGCGGTCTTCCCCGGCGGGTAGTCCCCGCTGACGGGCCATCCGCACCGCTCGATCTAGGGCGACCCAGCTCAATAGCCTGGAGGATACGAAAGAGCGACGCCCGCCTCGAACCTCCCATATCCCTTCATCTGGCTGCTGCCAGTTCTCGCTCAGCCAGTCGAGGATGGGTCGCAGGTTGCGCCAGACATCGTAGTCTAGAGGGACACCATGTTTATTGTGCAGGTAGGCTGCATCCAGCACGGCGCCGTAGAGGTCAAGCTGGAGCTGGGCGTAGGCGCCATTGCCCAACCTCACCGGCCGCGAGTTGTAGTAACCGGAAAGGTGGGAGAGTTCTTCTTCCTGGATCTCTGTTCTGCCGTCTATCCCATATAGTGGCTGTAGGCTACCCTTGGAGTTCCGGCAGATATCTCGCAGCCAGCCCATAAAGTTGTGCGCTTCTTCATTAAACCCGAGCCGGGTAAGCGCGTAGAGTGCGAACGCTGCATCCCGCGGCCACGTGTAGCGGTAGTCCCAGTTGCGCTCTCCCCCTATAGTCTCGGGTAATCCCATGGTTGGAGCGGCCACCAGGGCGCCGGTCGGGTCGTAAACCATAAGTTTGAGTGCCAGCGCCGAGCGGTTGACC
>JAWWQA010000143.1:0-10659 GCA_033854695.1 Rubrobacteraceae bacterium | reverse complement strand
ACCGCCAAGGAGTTCGCGCTCCTGGCGGCCCTGATGCAACGTCCCGGGCAGGTTTTCTCGCGCTCGGTCTTGCTCGACACCGTCTGGGGTGTCCCTGGCGAGGTGAGCACGAGCGTGGTCGAACTCTACGTCTCGTACCTGCGCAGAAAGCTCGACCGGGATGGAGAACCTTCCCACATACGCACCATCCGCGGTGTGGGCTACACTTTCGAGCCCCAACCCTAGAGGGAAGAGAAGTGCTCGAACGCCTCCGCAGACGCCTAACGCTCGGCTACGTCGGCATCTTTGCGCTGATCCTGGCGATCATCACCGCTATCGTAGTGGCGAGCTTTGCGCGCCAGGCGGCTACCCAACAGGACGAGCTGCTCGAGCAGAAGGCGGAGGGCACGTCCGACTTTGTACGCGGCCCCCTGCTGTCCGATTACCAGCAAGGTAGGAAGCCCGGAGAAGCGGGCCGTGGGGGCAGGCACGACGGTGAAGGTCCTGTCGGCCCTATCCAGTCGACCACAGAAACGAACATCGGCGTGGTTGCCATTTTGCCGCCCGACGGCGCGAACGACGCTGGTACTGTCCTGGACTCGAGCCCCTCATCTTCCTCCTTTGGCCTCCCCTTTGAGGTACTGGCGCAAAGCGCCGCGCAAGAAGGAAAGACGATCACCCAGACGGTCGATGGGCCCGAGGGCGAGATGGTGCGGGTGACGAGCGTCCCCGTAACCGGGCGCGATGGCGGATTGGCCGTCGTACAGGCGGCGCAGTCGCGCCGGGTAGTCAGGGAGGCGGTGGGCCGCCTGTTACTCATCCTGGTTCCCGTTGGTCTGGTGGGCCTCCTCTTGTCGGGCGTGGGCGGTCTCTTTATGTCGCGCCGGGCGATGCAACCGGTCAAGGACTCCTTGCAGCGACAGCGCACCTTCGTCGCCGACGCCTCCCATGAGCTGAAGACCCCGTTGGCGCTCGTCAGGATCAACGCGGACGTGATAAAGCGCAACCCGACGGACCCGGAGAACCTATGGGTAGTCGAGGACCAGCTCTCCGAGATCGACCGGATGGACAGGCTGCTCTCTGACCTGCTTACTTTAGCCCGGCTCGACACCGGCAGGCTCGACGTAGAGGACAAGCCCTTCGACCTCACTATCGTTGCGGGCGAGACGGCCGGGCGCTTCCTCGCGAGGGCGGCCGAGGAGGGTGTTCGGCTCGAGGTGGAGGTCCCAGACGAGCTCCCGGCCCGTGGTGACCCGGAGAAAACCGGCCAAATCCTGGCCGCACTCCTGGACAACGCGATGCGGTACACACCCAAAGGGGGCAGTATAACCGTGTCCGGGCGCTTGCTCGACGGTCGGGCGGAGGCCAACGTGACCGACACCGGACCCGGAATCGCCGCGGAGCATCTGCCGCATATCTTCGACCGCTTCTACCGGGCCGAGGCGGCCCGGACCCGGGCGGGCGGGGGTACGGGGCTGGGCCTGTCCATTGCCCGCGACCTCGCCCGCGCCCAGGACGGCGACCTCTTGGCCGGTAATGTGCCTGACGGCGGGGCGAGCTTCACGCTAAGACTCCCGACTGGTCCCTGACACTTCGACCCAGTACAACTCCTCTGGGGCCGCTTCTATCACTGTTATGCAGGACCTTCTTTGGGTGTGAGCTCATTTGCGGCTGTTTCCTGAGCAGGGCATGAGAACGCCTGGCACGTCGTTGAGCTAAAGTACATCATTGGGTTATAAGTATATAAGGAGGCAGCAGGGAAATGAGCGAAGGGTTCATCTCGCGTGGCTTTCGCGGCCGCCGTCGTCCGATGGAGCAGGGCACACAGCTCCCGCCGGGCCAGTACCTGGTCGGAGGCTTCCCGGTCCTCTCCGCTGGGCCCACCCCGCACACCCCTCCCGAGGAGTGGGACTTCTCGATCGTAGGCGAGGTTGACGAACCCAAGCGCTGGACATTGGAGGAGTTTCGCGCGCTACCAAGTGAGGAGATTTCAACTGACATTCACTGCGTTACAAAGTGGTCGAAGCTGGGCACGAGGTGGGAGGGGGTCTCGGTCGATACCCTGCTCGATGGGGTGGAGACTGCGGCTGAGTACGTGCTCGCCTACTGCGATGGGGGATACACCACCAACTTACCGTTAGAGGACGTAACGGGCGGCAGGGCATGGGTGGCCTACTCCTACGACGGCCAGCCACTTGCACCCGAGCACGGTGGCCCCGCTCGTTTGCTCGTACCACACCTCTACTTCTGGAAGAGCGCAAAGTGGGTGCGCGGCTTGAGGCTTATGAGAGAGGACGAGCCGGGCTTCTGGGAGTCCTTGGGCTACCACAACCGCGGCGACCCGTGGCGCGAGCAGCGCTACTGGGGGGACTGAGATGGGCACGGTCCGGAGGAAGCTGGTCTGGCGCCTGGGTGAGATTGCGAGCGTAGCGTGGGAAACGCCACGCGCCAAGAGCCTCTTTCTGGAGGTTCCCGGCTGGGAAGAGCACAAGGCTGGTCAGCACGTGGACGTCAGGCTCACGGCGGAAGACGGCTACCAGGCCCAGCGCAGCTACTCCATAGCCTCCGCACCCGAGGACGGGCGGATCGAGCTGCTCGTTGAGCGCCTGGAGGATGGCGAGGTCTCCCCTTATCTGACCGACGAGCTAAGGATCGGCGACAAGCTGGAGCTACGCGGCCCCATAGGAGGCTGGTTTACCTGGGAGGCCAAAAACTCCGGCCCGCTGCTGCTCGTAGCAGGAGGGTCGGGCATAGTCCCCTTAATAGCGATGGTCCGTCATCGTGCCGCTGCAAAGAGCGATGCGCCGACCCGACTGCTCTATTCCTCGCGTTACTATGAGGAGATCATATACCGAGAGGAACTCGACCGGCTGGCAGCAGGGGACGGAAGGCTGGAAGTGATCCAAGCGCTCACCCGCTCTCAACCACCTGGCTGGACGGGCTACGCCCGCCGCATCGATGAGGAGATGCTCGAGGAGGTTGCTTGGTCCCCAGAGGAGAGGCCGCTCGCCTTTGTCTGCGGCCCCACGCCGCTGGTGGAGGCGGTGGCGACGGCGCTCGTGGGGCTCGGCCACGAGCCGTCACGCGTCAAGACCGAACGATTCGGACCGACGGGAGGATAAGATGGACGAACGCAGGCTGGACGGCAACGCCGCCGGAGGCATCCTGGGAGAGCTTTTCGCCTTCGAAGTGACCACCGCCGAGGTCTCCTGCGCCAGGTGTGGCTCGTCCTACCAGGTTGGCGCGCTGATGGTCTACATGCACGAGATGGGTACGATCGTGCGTTGCCCGAGCTGCGACAATGCCCTTATCCGCGTCGCCCGCGGGCCGGGACGCTACTGGCTGGACTTGAGGGGCGTCAAGTACCTCCAAGTCAGAGAAGAACCATAACCCGGCAGCAAGCCCGGGCGTAAAAACGGTAGAGTTGGCCGGACCATCCAGTCTTCGGTAACCCGGCGATAATAGACTTTTACTGGTCAGCCTCGCTCGATGAGGCCAAATTCGTTGCCGTCCTGGTCCTTGAATTGTGCCCACAGCCCCCAAGGCTGCTCTGAAGGTTCTTCGGTGAACTCGACGCCTCGGTTCCTGAGCTCTTCGTGGGTACTCTCGATATCCTCGCATGAGAAAACCACGTTCGAGAAGGTTCCGATGCGGTCTTCCTGCCCGGGGGGCGTGAACAGCACCAGGTGGGTCTCAGCGCCTCTCGGGGCTACCTCGATCCAACGGGAACCTCCCCCCATGGGCTCGTCGACCAGCTTCTCGAAGCCCAGCTTGTTTGTGTAGAAGTCGAGCGCCCGGTCCTGATCGCTCACGTATATACCTACTGTGCTGGCTGTGGTGATCACCCTCGTCCTCCTTCACTCTCCGGTTCGTTGCCCGATAAGTCTACGGCCGGAGCGCTCGGTTCAACACCGTCAGTTCGAATCCGACACCAACGAGAACTCCTCCGAAGCGCCCCTACACGCCCGCCCAGCTATCGCTATATGTCAGCGGCACCAGGCAAAAAGTACCGGGACGCTGTCCCCTGAACGCCGTGATCATCCCGACTCCTGCTACTATGTACCCATGACCGTTATCCGACCGCCATGGATCTGAGCGCCTGGTCCATCGCCCTGCTCGCCGGCGCTGGCTTCGTCGCAGGGGCGATAAACGCGGCCGCAGGCGGTGGCTCTCTCGTCTCTTTCCCAGCGCTGATCGCCGTTGGCTATCCGCCGCTCACTGCCAACGTCACCAACAACGTTGCAGTCTCCCCTGGATACATAAGCGGTGCGATCGGCTATCGCCGTGGGCTACGCGGCCAGCACCGGCGGATCGTCCCGCTGGCGATCGCCAGCGTCGTCGGCAGCCTCATCGGCGTCGGACTCCTCCTGATCAGCTCTCAGAAAGCCTTCGAGGGCATCGTCCCCTTCCTCATCTTAGCCGCTTGCGCGCTACTCGCCGCCCAGCCAGCGATCACACGCTGGACGGGCCAGCGATTGGGTGCCAGTGATCGGCCCGGCATCGGTGCCCTGGCTGGCCAGGTGTTGGTCGCTGCCTACGGCGGTTACTTCAGCGCCGCGTTGGGCGTGGCCATCCTCGCTCTCCTGGGTATCTTCTTCGAAGATACGTTGCAGCGTCTCAACGCACTCAAGGCATTGCTGCAACTTTTGATAGGCGTTGTTTCAGCGCTCGGCTTGGCCCTTCTGATGCCCGTGGACTGGCTCGCTGTAGCCATCATCGCACCGGCGAGCGTGGCCGGGGGCGAGGTCGGCGCGCGCCTCGCCCAGCGGGTGAGCGATCGCGTGCTGCGAGTGGGGATCGTTGCTTATGGAGTCGCGGCCGCCGTCTGGTTGTTGGTGCGGTAGAGCAGGAGGCGGCGTCTCTGCGAGCAAAACCAGGGCCTGTGCATTGACCTTTAGGCCGGGCAAGGCTACTCGGTGGGATTTAGCCCTTTAGAAGAGACCTCGAGATCGGGATGGTAGGCGATCGAAGCTTCCACGGACCCGTGCTGAGCGGCCACGTCCCGGATACGCTCCTTTATGAGTCGCCGTTGCTCGGCGCCTTGCGCTTCTCCGTAAAGCCTGCGCAGCCGCTCGTGCTCCTCGCCAAGCTCTTGGGAGAGGGTACGCAAACCTCCGAGCGCAGCCTCCTCGAGGCCCTCCTCAAATTCCTCCTCTCGCGAGGACATCGCCCACCCGAGTGAGAGTGGCACCATACGCGCTCGCCCCGTGGGTTCCCGCGTGGCGAGCAGCTCCCGCGGATCCACACCCAAAGCCCGGGCTAGCTTCCTTACCGTGCCAAAGTGGGGGCGTGAGATCCTGCCGCTCTCTATCCCCGAGACGGTCGTCGGACTTACCCCTGCCTCTTCGGCCAACCGCCTCTGGGTCCACATCCGCTCCTCGCGGATGATCGTCAGTGTGCCTCGTGCCTCACTCCTCTTCATGGAACCCTCTCTAGCTCCGTGTTGCGCTGTGTTTTATATACTGTACCAGAAATGGATCAAAAATAAAAATTTCTGGTGCAAACCTGTTTACAAAATGTATTTAGGGGTATAATAAGGGTAGTGGTAAGGAGAGCGGCTCCGGGACGTGAGTCGCGAGTAAGAGAGGAGGTCGCAAGATGGCTTTGAGTCCGTTTAGGGGACGCGGGTTCTACGATCTGCAGAGCGAGATGAACCGCGTGTTCGACGAGATGTTCGGCGGCCTTACGCGCCGCCAGGGAGGTCGGCAGAGGGCTGAGGTTACAGAGTGGGCCCCGGCGATGGACGTACTCACGAAGAACGGCGACCTGGTGGTAAGGGCCGAGTTGCCCGGCGTGAAACTGGAGGACGTGGACATCACGGTCCAGGACAGGGTGTTGACCATCTCCGGCGTGCGCAAGGTCGAGGAGGAGACCGAGCGTGGCGGCTACTACGTCAGGGAGCGCAGGCATGGCTCGTTTAGTCGGAGCATGACGTTGCCTGAGGGAGTGAACGAAGAGAACATCCGGGCTCGATTCGAGGACGGTGTTTTGGAGGTGGTTATCCAGGGTGCTGCGGCAGTTCGGGAGCCCAGGCGCATCCAGATCGAGGGCGGAAGCGGCCAGGAGAGCTGAAGCAGCTAAACTTGCCAAGAGCAAGGAGCCGTCCCTTGAGACGGACCGCAAGAGCCGGGGCCGAAAGTGCCCCGGCTTTTCTAGGATTGGGGCTCTACTCGTCTCCGCTTCAGAGCGCCAACCCGAGGGGAGCTCGACGAGCAGCGGCGGATCGTCTCCGAGATGGCGAAGAGTGATATGCTGCAGGCTATCCAAATGGCGAGGGTCACCGTGGAAGGGTACGAGCGGGATCAACGGGATCAACGGGACAATTAATAGAGACAACGCCTGAGCAAGAGATATGTTCCTGTTGAACGCCACGCAGTAGACCGACGAACTTCACAGAGGAGGTAAGGAAATGGCTGAGAGGCGACTTTGCGACGTGTGCGGTATAAGACCTGCGGTTGTCAAGGTGAGACGTATTGTCCCTGGGGGGTACCGAGAACCGAGTACCTCTGCGAGGTCCATGCGGCACAGGCAAGGGGCCGTCACTCGTCTTTTGGGGGCGGAAGTCTGTTCGACGACTTCTTCTCCCGGTTCTCCGACACTCCCGAAAGACCTTCAAGGGCTCTTACGCGCAGGGTGACTCCTGGGCGGCAAGCAGAACAGGTGGACATAACGCAATTCTTCAGTGACTCTACGAGCGAGCTGCTGCAGCGGGCGGCGGAGAAGGCTGCGGAGTGGGGGAGCCCGGAGCTGAATACGGAGCATCTCCTCTACTCGGCTCTCGAGGATGAAGTGGCGCGACGGATTCTTGAAGGCGTAGACGCGGATCCGGCAGCTCTTACGGCACAGATCGAGGAGGAGGTCAGCAAGGGTGGGCGCGCGGAGGTTTCTCCTTCTCTTTTCTTAGGTCCCACTGGTGTCGGGAAGACAGAGCTGGCGCGCACGCTGGCCGAGGCCCTCTTTGGGGATGAGGCAGCGATGGTGCGTATAGACATGAGTGAGTTTCAGAAGCGGCACACCGTTTCGCGGCTTGTGGGTGCTCCTCCAGGCTACGTGGGCTACGAAGAGGCTGGTCAGCTTACTGAGAGCGTGAGACGCAAGCCCTACTCGGTCTTGCTCCTGGACGAGATCGAGAAGGCCCACTCGGACGTCTTCAACATCCTCCTGCAAATACTGGACGACGGCCGGCTGACCGACGCCCAAGGACGCACTGTTGACTTCAAGAACACGGTCATCATCATGACCAGCAACTTGGGCGCCGAGCGGATCCAAGCCCACGCGAGAAAGAAAGAGTCCTTCGAGGAGCTAAAGGAGGACATGAACCAGATCCTCCGGCACACTTTGAGACCCGAGTTCCTGAATCGAATAGACGAGATCATCGTCTTCCGCGCGCTCACGAAGGAGCAGATAGTCGACATAGCTTGACTCTTACTCGAGAGGACCCGGAGGTGCCTCCATGCACAGGATATCGAGGTCGAGTTCACCGACGAGGCTGTAACCCTTCTGGCCGAGGAGGGCTACGACCCCGAGTTCGGGGCGCGGCCACTGCGAAGGACCATCCAGCGCAAGGTCGATAACCACCTCTCCCGGATGTTGCTTGAAGGGTCGCTCAACCCTGGCGACAAGGTGAAAGTTGATGCCGAGGAGGGTAGGCTTACCTTCGAGGTCCTTGAGGCAGCGGCCGTGAGCGGCGAAGACGCAGGCTGAGAGCGACAAACTAAGCCCCGACGGGTGTGTCCACCCGCCGGGGCTTTTGAGCTTGGCTCTTCCGGCAAAGCCTTACCTTCGAGGGGCGGAGTTGACCCGGTAGTGTGGACTGCCGGGAGTTGGGATGAAAGTTCCCGAGAGGGACTTCGTATACTCAGAACCAGGCATGCTTAACGCACCCGGTACACGAAAACCTGGACCTTGAGCTCGGGATCTTCGAAGCGCAGATGCGCAAAGGGAGCAGTCATCTCAATCAGCTCCCACCTCTCCTCTCTTTCATAGGCTTCTTGCTTTTCTTTGAAGCCTCCCTCCAGGTATACATCAGTGCGCACACTGAAGATCACATGACCCCCAGCTTTGGTAACCCTGATCAACTCCTCAAAGGACTCAGGTGGGGCGTGACCTGCCGCGAATACGCCTGTCGCTATGACCGCTGCGAAGGCATCGCTGGGGAGGTCCAGCTGCCTTCCCAGCTCCATCTGGCGTAAGTCCTTATACGCACCCTTCCTGCGGGCGAGTTCAAGCATGTTGTCCGACACGTCTATGCCGACTAGATCCCCATAACCCAGCAGCGCGAGGATCTCGCCCGTTATCCCGGTGCCAGCCCCGGCATCGAGCACTGTTGCAGTTCTGGGCTCCACGTAGCGACCAAGAAGCCCGGCCGCAACTGCCGGGGTAGTGTATCCCCAGCTCGCTACGCTGCGCTCGTAATCTTCGGCCCAGGAGTCGTAGAGCTCGGCGGCCTCCTTGCCGTCTTTGGCTTTGTAGGAGCCGTGCAAGTCGTAGGTGCTTTGCGAAGGGTTGGAGTTATCAGTATTGGTCAAAGGATGCCTCCTGTCTAGCGGTGGTTTAGCTGAGCGTGCAGCTCTAGCAAGCTCTGGTCCTGATGTCTATCTCGGAGGTGAGGGTTCGATGTACCGGACACTTGTTGGCGATCTGTAGAAGCTTCGACCTTTGCTCGTTACTCAACGGCCCCTTGAATTCAACATCTAGCTCGATCCGATCAAGCCTCCCTTCCTTGGTCTCGCACTCGGCGCAGTCGCTGGCGTGTATCCTCGAATGTCGGAGACGAGTAGTGACCCCCTCTAGGGGCCAGCTTTTGCGCTGGGCGTACATCGAGACGGTTATCGAAGTGCACGCGCCTAGGGCCGCGAGCAGTAAATCATAAGGCGTAGGGCCTTCATCGGTTCCACCGTCGTCCTTTGGCTCGTCAGCTACTAGTCGGTGCGGGCCAATAACGATTTCCTGGGCAAATCCTTCAGCGTTACCGCAGACGACCACCTCGCTCGGCGTGCCTGCCTTGGAACCGTTATTCGTACTTCCGGTCTGTTCGCTCACCGAAACTCCTTGATCTAGAGTGAGAACGATGCTTCCCCTGCCTCCTTCGCTGATACACGTGCGCGAATAGAAACGGGAGAATTTGGTTGGCCTAGCTCTTCTGAAGGCGTTCGTGCGTTTTGCGCATGCACCTGTCCTCAACGTAGATAAGCCCTCCTTCTTCAGCTGTCTGGCGCGCCTCTTTATTCTCAATACCCTCTTGCAACCACAACACCTTAGCTCCGGCTCGGACCGCATCATCGGCGATCTCCGGAGTCTTCTCAGGAGGGAGGAATACGTCCACCACGTCTATCTGCTCGGGGATCTGATCGACGCTGTCGTAAGCGCGCTCGCCGAGTACTTCTTCCTCGGTGGGGTTCACCGGGATGACGCGGTAACCCTGCTCCTTTAGATAGCTGGCCACCTCGTGGCTGTCCTTCTCCGGGTCGTTGGAGGCTCCCACTACCGCAATGCTTTTGGCCTCCTTAACGATGGCCTCGGGATCGGTGCTAGCCATAACTCCTCCTTTCATAAGCGATCTTATCTGAAGGTGTGGATACCCGAATATCGCTGAAGCAATCAGCTAAGGAGCTGGCACCTACTCTAGTAGGCTGCCATTGCCTCTAAATAGTGCGCAGAAGCCGGGTTTCTGAAAGAGCAAGAAGAGGCCCGCGTGCGCTAGTCAGCCTCGCTACCCTTCACGAATTCTTCTCCAAAGAACGAAGATCGTAACAATAGAAACTTGCAAGTACGTTACAAGTATTAAGGTTTATTAAAAATACATTTCGACTGAGATACAGGAATTCCCTTTATTTAAGCCAGGTTCTCGACAATGGGTATTAATTTTACGCTAAAGAGAGAGTTGCATGAGACGAGCGCCTTCTCTAGAGTGCCGGGCCATAGGAGGGGGGATTCGAACAAATCCCCCTATGACAGTTCATATAAACGGCGGGAAGGAGCCCCGAAGCTATGGCTCGAAGGCTTAATCCAATAATGCTTCTCGGTCTTATTATTGCTCTTGTCCTCTCGTTCGGGATTTTGGCGAGTGCCAACTTGTCGGGGGGTTCAGCGAGCGATGCTATCGGTGTGGGGGAGGCACAGATGGGCAAGCCCTTCGTGATGTCTACTGACGGGCCCAACACCTTCAGCTGCGTCGGCTTAATGCGCTATATCCTGAGGACTATCGGCGTCGATGGCGATGCGCCGTGGGTGCCGGAGGCGTATTTGAGCAAGTACGCCCCTGTTAGCCTCGGGAACTTGCAACCTGGCGATATAGTGATCTATCCAGGTTGGGCCACTATGTACGTGGGTGGCGGTCAGCTACTGAACTCCAATGAAATGTTGGGTCATGTCACACATACTTCCATGAGCGACGCTGGCACACCGTTGGGCGCCGTGCGTCCCCCTTACGGCGGAGGCGGAGGTTCGCCGCTTCCGACCGATCCGGCGGTGAACGGTATGGGTGCTCCGGCGACGAACGGTATGGGTGCTCCGGCGGCTGGTGGTCAGTTTGGAGTCGATCCGACACTGAACAATGGTGCAGCGCTCAATCCGGCGGCTGGTGGTCAGTTTGGAGTCGATCCGGCGGCTGGTGGCCAGTTGGGGGGCGATTCGACACTGAACAATGGTGCAACGCTCAATCCGCCCATGTAGCCCTGG